>JAEEIC010000016.1 GCA_016281165.1 Bacillota bacterium
CATCCGTACCTGGCGACCTCGTCGGTCCAGGGCCAGCCCTTCTTGAACAGGTAGCGGGCGAATATCTGTATGGTCAGCGCCGCCGTCATGGCCATGAAGGTCACGGTAAGCAGCACTTTCAGGACCTTGTAGAGCCCGCTCAGGAGCTTTTCATATTGCTTCATTGCTTTATCTCTCTACATACTTCTTAAAAACCGGGAGGACAGCCCGCGGGGGCTGCCTTCCCGGCCATTCTTAACTTGATCTTACTGTGCCAGATTCTCGATCTTGTTGATCAGTTCCTCGCCGAAGAGGCCCTTGCAGTACTCATAGTAACCGGCATCCTCGAGGGCGGTGATGAAGGACTGCTTGTCGACTTCAGCCGCGGGAACGACGGTCTTGCAGGTCTCCTTGAGCTTCTCGAGGTAGACGCCCTGTCTCTCCTGGGCCTTCTTGGTGGCGGCGACCAGGATCTCCTTGGCGACCTTCCTGATCAGGTTCTGCATGTCGGGAGTCAGGCTCTCGAACTTGTCCTTGGTGAAGGTGAAGCCGTAGATCTGGGCGGTGTGCTCGATCTCGGAGAAATAGGGCTGATACTCATAGTATCCGGCGGTGTAGGTGATCATCGGGCTGTTGTCCTGGCCGTCGATGGTCTTCTGCTGCAGAGCGGAGGATACTTCGGAGCCGGGCATGGTCAGGGCGTTGCAGCCGAAGGCGGTGAAGGCCTTGATGAACATCTCAGATTCCATGACGCGGATCAGATGGCCCTTGCAGTCGGCCGCCTTGTAGACGGCGTTCTTGTTGTTGGAATAGCAGCGGAAGCCGTTGCAGCCGAGACCCAGGCAGATGGCGTTGCACTTGTTCTGGAGCAGGCCGCTGAACTCCTCGTTGAGCTCGCTGTTCAGGAAGGCGTAGACGTGATCCCAGCCCTTGAACAGGTACTCCATGTCGGCGAGTCCGTACATGGGCTCGACGTTGTACATGATGGCGCAGTTGTTCATGCCGATGTCAAGGACGCCGGTGGTGACGTTGTCGAGGATCTCCTTGTCGGCGCCCATCTGCTTGTCGGTGTAGACGTCGACCTGGATCGCTCCGCCGGAGATGTCCTCAAGGGCGGCGCCCAGCCACTGGGTGGCGAGGGTCTGCATGTCGGAGTCCTTCTTGCTGTAGGACGCGGCCTTCAGCTTGAGGGGCTTTTCGGGAGTGTAGCCGCCGAGGTCGAGTCCCTCGGTCTCTACCTTGTAATCGATGGGCAGGCTCATGTCGATGCCTTCGAGCACGAGCCCGTCAAAGGAGCGCTGAGGCTTGGTGTAGGTGGATTTAGTCTCCGCGGGCTTTGCGGGAGCGGCAGACTGGTTGCCGCAGGCTGCCAGCGAGAAGATCATCGCGAGGGCAAGAGCGGCGCAGAGCATTTTTTTGAAAGATCTCATTTGAATGATTCCTCCGTATAAATACGTTCTCTTTCAAACCACAGCATACCTCCCGCCGGGACCATCACGGCCTGCCGTTCTTCACCCTGCGGCCGGCGCGGCGGCCTTATGCCGGCAGAGAAGCTATGCTGCGCAAAATTACATATAAATCTTATAACAGCTATTGCTAATTGTCAATTTGATACGCCTTTATATCGCAAAAAATCAAATCAAAATTGTTAACTTCCCCGTTTCCGGAAGGTACATGTGGATTAAATTGTTTTTCACATTTAATATAATCGAAATTCCGCAAGATTTCAGACAAATAGCGGGGAAGCAGCGGCCGCCCGCCCGTACGCGCGCCCAAGCGGCCCGGCAGAAGCGCCCGCTTCCCTCCCCGCCGCTTTACCGTAAAGCCTTACGTCTGGTCGACATAATACGGCCCGCGTAAAACTGCCTGAAAAACAAAAGCGTCCCGCCTCGTTTCGCTGAGGCGGGATGCGGCAGATCGCTTGTTATGTAACAGCTGTTTTGTACCCTGAGCCGTACGGCTTACTTCTTTCCGCTCTTCTTCGCGGCCTTTTCGGCTTCGTACCTGGGCAGCTCCTTCTTCCAGTACTCGTCCTTGATCTGGACGACTTCCTTGACCATGAGGATCAGGGCGATCATGTTGGGGATGATGATGAGGCCGTTGCAGGTATCGGCCAGATCCCAGACGAAGCCCAGAGTGCTGTAGGCGCCGACGAGGATGAAGACCAGCCAGATGCACTTGACGGCGATGACGCCCTTCGCTCCGAAGAGGGACATCCAGCCCTTCTCCATGTAGTTGTAATAGGTGATGAGGCAGGAGAAGCCGAAGAGCAGCACGGCGCCCAGCACTATGTACTGGCCGAAGTTTCCGGGCAGCATCTTCTGGAAGGCTCTCATGGTGAGGGCCGCGCCGTCCTCGCCGCTGTTCCAAAGACCGGAGAGCACGATGGTGAGGCCCGACACGGTGCAGACCACGATGGTGTCGACGAAGACCTCGAACGGTCCCCAGACGGCCTGCTCGCCCGGGTGCGAGACCCTGGCGCTGGAGTGGGTGACGGCGGCGGAGCCGATACCGGCTTCATTGGAGAATATGCCTCTGGCAAGGCCCATGCGGATAGCGGT
This sequence comes from Bacillota bacterium, assembly GCA_016281165.1. Lineage (GTDB taxonomy): Bacteria > Bacillota > Clostridia > Peptostreptococcales > Anaerovoracaceae > RGIG2707. Next base: position 2,541 of record JAEEIC010000016.1, read on the forward strand.
CGAGACGGTTATTCCGGCCGCGCCGCCCAGGACCGCGGTGGGATCGAAGGCCGCGGCGACGATCTGGCCGATGGCCGCCGGTACCTGGCCGATGTTAAGGATTATGACCAGAAGTCCGGCCAGCAGGTAGGCGCCCGCCATGAAGGGAGCGAGGAGCCCGCATACCTCGCCTATCCTCTTGATGCCGCCGAAGATGACGATGCCGGTGACGACGGCCAGGATCACGCCGATGATCATCGGATTGATGCCGAACTCGGCGTTGAAGGCGTCGGCGATGGTGTTGGTGTCGACTACGGCGGAGATCACGATGCTGTAGAAGAGGAAGAGCACGGCGATGATCTTGCCCAGCCAGGGCGCGTGCAGGCCCTTAGCCGCGTAGTACATGGGGCCGCCGACGAAGGTGCCGTCCTCGGCCTGATGCCTGTACTTGATGCCCAGGGCGATCTCGGCGAACTTGGTCGCCATGCCGATGATGGCGGCGATTATCATCCAGAAGAGCGCTCCGGGACCGCCGGCGGCGATAGCGGTCGCTACGCCCGCCACGTTGCCGGAGCCCACGACGGCCGAGACCGAAGCCATGGCCGCCTGGAAGGGCGTGATCTCGCCCTCCTTCTTCTCGGCGGTCTCCTGCTCGTGCTTCGCTTCCCTGAAGGCCTTCTTATAGGTCCTGTCGATGAGGAAGCCCCAGTTCCTGAACTGCAGGCCGCCCAGCTTGAAGGTCAGGAACAGACCGCCGCCCATGATGAGCGCTATGGCCGGCACGCCCCAGACAAAGCCGTTGACGGCGTCATTGATCGATACGAGAAAATCCATGATAGCGTTTCCTTTCTATAAATATAAATTAATCAACGACTAAAACGGTCTCAAGAGTAACGTCCGAGGGCCCGTGGATGTGGCCCTTCCTGGCCCTGACCTCCTCCAGGTACTCCCAGACGTCGTCCGACATCCTTTCGCCCTGATAGATGAGGGGTATCCCCGGGGGATAGGGGGCGATGTATTCGGCCATCACGCGTCCTTTGCACTCGCTCCAGGGTATGCGCTTCTTGTTCTTGGCGAAGTAGGCTTCTCTGGGAGTGATGACGAACTCGGGCTGGGCCGGCAGGAGCCTGGCGGCAGGCAGGGGGCTCCCGTCCGCGAAGCGCTTCGCGATATCGGCGAGAGCGGCTACCAGCTTGTCGAGGTCCTCCTTCTCGTTGGCGAAGGTCACGATGGCCAGGGCGTTGCGGTAGTCGGCCAGCTCCAGGTCTATATTGTATTCATTGAAGAGCGTCTCCTTGAGGGCGAAGCCGGTGAGGCCGATCTTCGCGGCGCTGATGGTGAGGCGGGTCTCGTCGAGCTTGAAGATGCCGGCCTTCCCCTCGAGCTCCTCTTTGGTCGCGCAGCGTATGCCGGGGATGGCGTTGATCTTTTCTCTCGCCTCCTTCGCCAGCTCCAGGGCCTTGTCTATCATCATGACGCCGTCGGTCGCCATGTAGTTCCTGGCCATATCCAGAGAGGTCATCAGCACGTAGTTGGGGCTGGTGCTCTGCACGAGGTGCAGATTGGCCTCCAGCTGGGCCCTGTCGACCAGCTGGGACTTTACGTGTATCATCGAGCTCTGGGTGAGGGAGCCGGTGACTTTATGTATGCTCTGCACGGCGATGTCCGCCCCCTGGGCGATGGCCCCTCCGGGCAGCTTGTCGCTGAAATAACAGTGGGCTCCGTGGGCCTCGTCCACCATGAGCACCGCGCCGTGCCTGTGGCAGACCTCGGCCAGCTCCCTGATGTTGGAGGTGATGCCGTAATACGAGGGGCTCACGACCATCATGCCCTTGCAGTCGGGGTTCTCCTGAAACATCTTCTCGGCCTGCTCGGCGGTGATGCCGCCCTGAAGGCCCCACTCCTCTTCGATATATGGGGCGATGTAGACAGGCTTCGCTCCTCCCAGCAGGAGCCCCATGAGCCCTGATTTATGGGCGTTCCTGGGGATGCAGATCTTCTCGCCGTTGACCGCCGTGGTCATGACGGCGACCTGGTTGCCGCAGGTGCTGCCGTTGACGAGGAAGTGGGTGTAGTCGGCTCCCCACAGCTCGGCCGCCAGCTCCTGGGCCTCCTTGATGGCGCCGGAAGCGTTGTGCAGGTCGTCGCATATGGGGGTCTCGGTGAGATCGAAGGCGAATATCTTGTCTCCCACGACCTCGCGCCACTTGGGGTTGATGCCTTTCTCGTACCTGTGTCCCGGTATGCGGAAATACGCGGGCCTCTTGCTGTCGTAAAGCATTATTGCGTCAAACAGCGGGGTTTTGTTCTGATCCAACATGACAATGCCCAACCTTTCTTAATATTTTGTATATACGCGCGGGACCCTCTTGCCGATCCTGCAAACTATCTCATCGACGTTCTCGCCCAGGACCTCCGCCATGTCGAGTATGCCGAAGTCCTTTCCCAAAAGCTCGATCCTGTCTCCCCTCTCAAGGCCCGGCACGTCAGTCGCGTCTACCATGAACTGGTCCATGCATACGCGGCCGATGATGGGGCAGCGGACCCCGCCAATGACGGCGAAGCCCCTGTTCGAGAGGCTCCTGCTGTAGCCGTCGGCGAAGCCCACGGGGACGGTGGCGATAACGGTCTCTTCTGAGGTGGTATAAGTCGCTCCGTAGCCCACGTCGCGGCCGGCGGGGACCGTCTTTACCATCGCGGCCTTTGTCTCCCAGCTCATGACCTCCTCAAAACCGCTCTCCTCCCAGGGACCGCGGTCTATGGGAGCAAGGCCGAAGAGCATGTCGCCCACTCTCACCGCGTCGAGGGCCCTTGCCGCGGGACAGAGCATCGCCGCCGGGCTGTTGGCAACGTGTATCTTCGGGATAACGACGCCGTTCTCCCTTAATTTTTCAACGGTCCTGAGGAAGAGCCCCAGCTGCCTGCCCGTCCTGGGATCTTCGGTATCGTCGGCGCACATGAAGTGGGTGAAGGCTCCGGTGATCTTAAGGTTCCTCATCGAAGCGATCCTTTTTACCGGCTCAAGGCAGTCCTCGGGGAAGAAGCCCAGCCTGCTCATGCCGGTATCGATCTTTATATGGACGGGCTGTATGACCCCGGCCTTTTCCGCCTTTTCGTCGAGCAGGGCGGCGGCGCCGGCGTCGAATACGGTCTGCGTGAGCCCGTATCTTACGACCTCGTCCTGCATCTCGTCGGGCGTATCGCCCAGGAGCAGTATCTCCTCGCTCTTCGCGCCCAGCTTTCTTAAAGCCGCGCCCTCTTCCCAGACCGAGACGGCGAAAGACCTCACGCCGCAGTCCCTGAAGACCGGATACACGCCTTCAAGGCCGTGGCCGTAGGCGTCGCCCTTCAGGACCGCGATGAGCTCCGTCCCTTCGGGAAGCAGGGCTTTGGTCCTTTCGATATTTCTTTTCAGCCTGTCCAGATGGACCACAGCCTGTGTCCTCATGCTTGGCTCCTTTTTCTTTAAATATATATGTCAGGGATCCCGCCGGCGAAGCCTTCTTCGAATCCGCCGCGGAACGGTCCGCGCGGGCTCTTTTGAGCGGATGGCGACGCTCCGTATCGTCTCCCCTAACGCAAAATAGCCCAGGCAAAAGCTCTGAGCTACCGATCTGTCTTATATTCAACTGGTCCTTGGAACGTCAACTGATGAGCCTGCGGCCGCAGCACCTCCGGCCGCCGATGCGGAATTCCTCAGATCCGCAAGCCTCGCGGCGTACGTGTTTTTCATCCCGGAATTATCAGCTCCAATGCGGTACCCCCAAACGTTCTTTGGGAACCTCGTTTTATTTCAGGTCTTGCCGCCTTAATCGGTCGCGCGGCCCTGAGAGAGAAGCCTTTCTCTCCTTTGGTCATGGCCCTTTGGCCCTGCGGGAGAGGGCCGGTGTGCTAGCCCTTCCCGACCAAAATGATATGCTTTTAAGATGTGCTTTTAATTTAACATATTTTGCAGTCCGCGTCATTTGTTTTTTTCCGCCGCGTCCTTTTTTTGGCGAAAATCCCTGCTCCCTTAAGCCTTTCAGCGCAAAACCTCTCTCCCGCGCTGTCTTTTCCGCGCAAAGCCTCCCTTCCGCGGAGAAGACAGGCCCTTCGATATCGAACCGCGCATCCGGAGCGCTTTCGCCATATAAAAAAGCGGCCCTTAAGGACCGCTCATGTTCGTATATATCGCCCTTACCTGGCGTTGGGCGTCTTGCCCATGAACTCCACGATGCGCCTGGCCAGCACGTCCATGGCGTCGATGTAGAAGCCCTTGGGGAAGCCTCCGTCGTTTTGGATCACCGAGAGCTCGGTGCAGGCGAGCAGCGCCGCGGCGCAGCCGCTCTCCCTGAGCTCCCTGTCCACGGCGGCGAGAGATCCGGGATCGGCGGGCTTTCCGGCCTTGATGCAGTCGAAGATCAGATGTACGACGTGCTTCTGGGTCTCGGGGCTCACGATATAGGGGATGACGCCGTTGGCCTCGAAGGCGGGCTGGTAGATGCCGGCCTTTATGGTGCCGTCGGTCGCCAGGATCGCGACCTTCTGACCCTTATAGTTCCGCCCCAGCTCCTCGGCCGCGCTCCTGATCATGCTGATGAGGGGCACGGTCATGTCTTTTTCGATCTGGTGCATGAAGAAATGAGCGGTGTTGCAGGGGACCGCGATGGCAACGACGCCGGCGTTCTCAAGGAATTCGGTGTCTTCCCTCAGCTGCCTGTGGCAGACTTCTCTCTGCTCGGGAGTACCGAGTATGGCCGCCGTCCTGTCGGGCATCGAGGCGTCGCTGAGTATCATCAGGTTGAGGTGGTCGTTGTCCTTTTCGGCCGGGGTGTAGTCGGTCACCATCTTGTAGAGCACCTGGGTCGCCATGGGGCCCATGCCGCCGATTATCCCGAACGCGTTCTTCATTCCGTATTTCATAGTTTTTCCTTTCTGCCCGGCCCGAGCCGCAGCCCTAAGGGATATTTTATCTTGATCCGGTCGATCCGGGCCTGTCTCCGTCTCCGCCCGGCCCGGGATCTTTATATCTTTATTCAGACTGTATTCTTCTGATCTCAAAGCTCCTGTGACGGCGCGCGGGAGCTCTCTTCACTTCATCAGTATCTCTATGAGCTGTTCCAGCTCGTCGCGGCTGTAATACTCGAGGGTGAGGCTGCCCTTTTTATCGTTTCCGTTCAGCAGCACCTTCGTGCCCAGCTTTTCCGTGAGCTGCTGCTCTATCGCCGCGATCTCGGCGCTTTTGGCCTTCTTTCTCCTCTTCCGGCTCTGCTTTTTCGCGGGAGCGGCCTTGCTGCCGGTGTAGCTCTCGGTCTTCCTCACCGACCAGCCCTCGCTCACGGCCTTCTCGGCGGCTTCGATCTGCAGATCCTCGCCCGAAAGACCGGCGATGGCCTTGACGTGGCCGCTGCTGAGCTCTCCGCTCAGGACGAGCGCCCTCACTTTTTCCGGCAGCTTGAGGAGCCTCAGCGAATTGCTGATATAAGACCTCGATCTTCCTACCGCCGTCGCCGCCTCCTGCTGGCTCAGAGCGAACTCTTCCATCATCTGCCGGATGCCCTCGGCCTCCTCGATGGGGTTGAGATCCTCTCTTTGCATGTTCTCGATGAGGGCGTAGAAGGCGTTCTGCCTGTCGTCCAGATCCCTTACGATGGCGGGGATCTCCTTAAGGCCCGCGAGCCTGGCGGCCCTCCAGCGCCTTTCGCCCGCGACCAGCTCGAAGCCTGCGGCGGCAGGCCTTAAGAGCACGGGCTGTATGATCCCGTGTTCGCCGATGGAGCGGGCAAGCTCCTCCAGGCTCTCGCTGCTGAAGCTCTTGCGCGGCTGCCTGGCGTTGGGCTTGATGTCGTTGAGCTTGACGTACACGACTCTTTCGCTCTTTTCGGCCGTGTTCCCGGCGCTGACCGCTTCTTCGCTCTTTTCGAAAGCCGCCGGAGCCGCCGCTTCCTCTTTGGGATTTATGACGCTCGCCGGATCCGGATCGAAGCGGGAGTCGCCGAAGAGATAATCCAGGCCTCTTCCCAGGCCCCCGGTCTTTGGTTTAGCCATTATTTTCCTCCCCTGCCAGAAATTCTTCCGCAAACGCCTTGTAAGCCTTGGCGCCTTTGGACCTGGGATCGTAGCTGGTGATGGGCAGGCCGTAGCTGGGAGCCTCGGCCAGCCTTACGTTTCTGGGGATCACGGTGTTGTAGAGCTTGTCGCCGAAGAAGCGCTTGACCTCCTCCACGACCTGTATCGACAGATTGGTCCTGCCGTCGAACATGGAGAGTATGACCCCCTGTATGCGCAGAGAAGGGTTGAAGCGGCGCTTGACGAGATCTACGGTGCTGATCAGCTGGCTCACGCCTTCCAGAGCGTAGAATTCGCACTGTATGGGGATGAGCACGCTGTCCACGGCGGTCAGGGCGTTGATGGTGAGCAGCCCCAGCGAGGGCGGGCAGTCGATGAACATGTAATCATAGCTGTCCCTCACCTTGTCGAGAGCCTTTTTCAGCCTCTTTTCGCGGCCGTCGAGCTGGACCAGCTCTATCTCCGCGCCGGCCAGGTCCACGCTGGCGGGGATGAGGTCGAGATTCTTCGTCGCCGTTGAGATTATAACGTTCTCGGGCGCGAGATCCTCCTCGATCAGCAGGTCGTAGCTGGTGAGCTTGAGGCTCCTCTTCTGCACGCCGAGGCCGCTGGTGGTATTACCCTGGGGATCGATGTCCAGGACCAGTATCTTCTTGTTCTTCATGGCCAGGCAGGCGGCCAGATTTATGTTCGTCGTGGTCTTGCCCACGCCGCCCTTCTGGTTGAATATGGCGATGGATTTGCCCATTATATGAAAAGTCCTCCTTAAGGGGTCTTGAGCCGCTGCTTCGCCGCGGGGGCTCAGGCGGCAGTGTTTTTCTTCAGCGCGGACAGCCTTTTCGGACCGGCGCAATAGAATTATAACCTGCCTTATGACGCGATTCCACTGTTTTTTAACAGTTTTGAGATTTCCACCGTTCCACGTGGAACGTCTTCCGGGAGGAATAATAAAAAGCCTTGAATTATCAAGGCTTCCAGGCCTTTGGCGCCTTGGAGTTTTCCACAGTTTCAACAGCCTTCTGTGGAAATCTTCCGCCCCTTTTCCACAGGAACCTCCACTTCGCGCCGGAGCTTCAGTCTGTGGACGGCGTGGCGGTCTTTCGCGCTCTTCAGGCCTCCGCTGCCATCCCCGAAGTCAGGACTCAGACACGATCCGCGTCATGAGCCTGCCTGTCCGCACCCTGAAGCGGCCCTGTCCGGACGGCAGGCAGATCCTTCGCGCCTTTCGGAACAGCGGTACGCTCCCCTGATCGGGACGAAGACCCGTTCACAGCGTGAGCCTTCCCTGCCCGGATCGCAGGTCGATCCTTCGCGCTTTTAAGATCGCTGAGACCATCCCCGCGATCAGAACGAAGATCAGGTCCGCGTCTCATGAGCCTGCCCGTCCGCTTGGCCCGCGCTCCCCGGCGACTGTCCCGCCGCGGGAAAGACGGCGGCCGCCTCCCCGGATCTTCCCGGCGCCGCGCGCCCAGTATCATAGTGCTCCGCCCCGCTGTTCCACGTGGAACACAGACAAGACAAAGAGCCGGAAAGCCTTGTGTCCCAAGGCCTCCCGGCTCTAAAGCGATCCTGATATTTCGCGGTCTTCTTATTCGCGCATGGTGACGGTGAGCTCGCCGATCCCCTCGATGAAGCAGCTGACCACGTCTCCGGGCCTGAGGAAATTATCTCCGCCCATGCCCATGGCAACGCCCTTCGGGGTGCCGGTGGCGATGACAGTGCCTGCCTTAAGTGTCATGCCCTGCGAGAGCTCGCTCACGATCTCGCCGATATCGTGTATCATGTCGCCGGTATTGCCGTTCTGCCTCAGCTGTCCGTTGACGGTAGAGCTGATGGCGAGGCAGGGAGGATAAGCGAACTCGTCCGCGGTCGCGATGCAGGGTCCCATGGGAGTGAAGCCGTCCAGGCTCTTGCCGAAGTACCACTGCTTGTGGCTGGTCTGAAGATCCCTCGAGGTCATGTCGTTGAACACGGTATAGCCGAAGATATAGTCCTTTACCTCTCCCGCTCCGACCCTGAAGGCGTCCTTTCCGATGATGACCGCCAGCTCGGCCTCATAGTCGACCTTCTTCGTCAGATCCGAAAAACAAGAGACCGTTCCGCCGTGGGGGACCGCCTCGTTAACTCTTTTGGAGAAATATATGGCCTTTTCCTTCCCTCCGGCAAAGCTCTCCGAATACTTGCCGGCCTCCTTCGCGTGCTCGACATAATTGAGCCCCAGGCAGATGACGTCCTGCAGGGGGCGGGGTATGGGGGAAAGCACGTGAACGCTTGAGATCTCAAGCGTTTCGGGGCAGGAACACGCGGCGGCCAGCTTCGATCTTTCCTCATCGGAAAGACCGCGGATCAGGCTGTTCATGTCCTCATAGGCGAGGCCCAGGGCTTTTACGGGCACCAGGCATTCTGCTGAGACCAAGACTCCGACGGCTTCCTTCCCGTCCTTTTCAAAAGTTACGAGCTTCATGATGACCTCCTTCCCGGATCACTTCTTTATAACTACATTGGTGTGCCAGTGGCAGTCGGGGCAGTTGGGGAGAGGGATGCCCCTGAACCGGTTCTTATAGCTCTGCTTCTTGAACATGGACCGTCCGCAGTTGGGGCATCTGAAATAATAATCCCGCGAGAACACGCTGCAGGCGGCGATGAGCAGGCCGAGTATTATGAGGGTAAGAGAGAGCCCCACGTACTTGGCCTTGACGAAAAAGCCCGACACGAACATGCCGGCCCCCAGGATGAAGAGGACGTGCAGCAGTATGACGGTCTTAAGGCTCAGCTCTATGACCATGCTCTCCTTTACCTTTTTCTTTCCTTTGTTCTTCTTCATATCTGTGCCCCGTCTTTTTCCGGCAGACGCCTGAAGTTTCTGCGCCCGGCCCCTTTTTCCGCGCGTACGCCCTTAAGCTTCGCGCCGGCCGTTCGTCCCGCGCCGCCGCTTTAGACTATTTCTCCGCGTTTTGATGTTCCACGTGGAACGATCGTCCCAAAGCCTTGATATCTCAAGGTCTACAGCGGTTCCTTCGAAGGGATCCCGCTCTTTCTCGGATACTTCTCCGGGCTGGGTCCCAGCTTCTTCACGACGACGAAGATATGACCGCTGCCCTCGATACCGCAGCTCTCGCGCCGCGCGACGCTCCCCTTAAGCAGCTTCAGCGCTCTCGCCGCGCTCTCGATCTCCTCCGCCTGTTCTTCTGTCTTGAAGGCGGCGAAATATCCGCCCTCGCTCACGAAGGGAAGGCAGTATTCGCAGAGAGTCGACATGTTGGCGACCGCCCTTGAGGTCACGAGCGGAAAGCTCCCGCGAAAGCTCCTGTCCCTGCCCAGATCCTCGGCCCGGCCGTGGACGACCGAGACGTTTGAGAGCCCCAGTTTTTCGGCGGTGTCGGCGACGACCCTGAGCTTCTTGGCGACCGCGTCCGCCAGTACGAACTGCTTGTCAGGATAGACGACGGCCAGGGGAAGGCCGGGAAAACCGCCCCCTGTGCCCATGTCGAGCACGCGCTCCGCCGTTTTGAACTCCGGAAGGCGCCCCAAAAGAAGGGAGTCGATAACATTTTTGTCAACAAACTCTTCTTTTTCTCTGATGGCGGTCACGTTGATCTTCGTGTTCCAGTCCAATATGATATCCGCGAGCCTGTCGAGCTGCTCCGCCTTTTTTTCGTCGACCGGGATGCCGAGCCCGGCCAGATCGCTCAGTTCCAATATTTCCTCCCAAAACTCCGGACAGGATCCTCTTCCGCCGACGCCGCCCGCGCCGGCCTGCCGCGCGGGACAGCTGATCCTTCCGCGCCGAACGTTTTCTGCCCTCTTACGCCGGACGCGCTCTGCCCCCGCGCGGACTCAACGGCTCATCCTTCTGCTCTTCTCAAGATAGACCAGAAGCACGTTTATATCGGCCGGCGAGACCCCCGAGATCCTTGAGGCCTGGCCCAAAGAGAGCGGCCTGATATCCGAGAGCTTCTGCCTCGCTTCGAGCCTGAGACCGCTGATCGCCTGAAAATCAAGGCCTTCCGGGATCCTGTAGTTCTCGAGCCTCTTGAATTTCTCGATCTGCGCGGTCTGCTTGTCGATATAGCCGGCGTATTTGACGGCCACCTCGACCTTGGTCCTTACGTGGGCGGGAAGAGCGGGCCTTTCCGGATCCGCGGGCGCAAGATCATCATATCCTATTTCGGGCCTTTTGAGAAGCTCGGAGAGGCTCACCCGGTTCTCGACGGGGGAAGATCCCAGAGAAACGAGCAGCTCGTTGATCCCGGACGGCGGGACCGTCGTCTTTTCGAGCCTTTCCAGCTCCTCAGCGGTCTGCTTTTGGGTGATCTTGAACTTTTCGTATCTCGCGTCGTCCACCAGGCCTAAAGCCCTGCCCTTTTCGGTCAGCCTGGAGTCGGCGTTGTCCTGCCTCAGGATCAGCCTGTATTCGGCCCTTGAGGTCATCATGCGGTAGGGCTCGTTGGTGCCCTTGGTGACCAGATCGTCTATGAGCACCCCGATGTAGGCCTCCGACCTGTCCAGTATGAAGGGAGGCTTTCCGTCCAGCTTGAGGCTGGCGTTGATCCCGGCCATCAGGCCCTGGCAGGCCGCCTCCTCGTAGCCCGAGCTGCCGTTGAACTGCCCCGCGCAGAAGAGCCCGGGAAAAGCCCTGTGCTCAAGGCTGAGCGAGAGCTCCTGCGGGTCGATGCAGTCGTACTCGATGGCGTAGGCGCTCCTCACCAGCCTTACATTTTCAAGGCCGGCGATGCTTTTATAGAACTCCTCCTGCACGTCCTCGGGCAGGCTCGAAGAGAGGCCCTGCAGGTACATCTCCTCCGTCGAAAGGCCCTCCGGCTCCACGAAGACCTGGTGCCTCTCCCTCTCGGGGAAGCGGTGGATCTTGTCCTCGATCGAAGGGCAGTACCTGGGCCCCACGCCCTCTATCTGCCCCGAGAACATGGCGGAGCGGTGCATGTTCTCCCGTATTATGCGGTGCGTCTCTTCGTTAGTGTAGGTGAGATAGCAGTCCCTCCTGTTCCTGCCGGGCTCGTCGGTCATGAAGGAAAAGGGGGTGATCCTTTCGTCCCCGCGCTGGACGCTCATCTTCGAGAGATCGATGTCGGAAGCCAAAACTCTCGCGGGAGTCCCGGTCTTGAAGCGCCTCATCTTAAGGCCCTTTTTCCTGAGGTTCTCCGCCAGTATCACCGAAGGCGAGAGCCCCGAAGGACCGCTGTCGTAGGCGCAGTCGCCGATGAAGACCCTGCCGCCGAGAAAAGTCCCGGTCGCCAGTATCACCGCCGAAGCCTCATAATACGCTCCGGTCCTGAGGATCACGCCCCTGACCCTGCCGTCCTCATCCATATCGATGTCGATGACCTCGCCCTGCTTAAGGAGCAGGCCCTCCTGGGCCTCGAGGGCCGCCTTCATCTCCTCGTGGTAGCGCCTCTTGTCGGCCTGGGCTCTTAAGGACTGCACCGCCGGGCCCTTAGAGGTGTTGAGCATGCGGCTCTGGATAAAGCTTTTGTCTATGGCAAGGCCCATCTGGCCGCCGAGAGCGTCTATCTCCCTCACCAGCTGGCCCTTGCCCGTCCCGCCGATGGCGGGATTGCAGAACATATTGGCCACCGCCTCCAGATTGATGGAAAGGATAAGTGTCTTCTTCCCCATCCTGGCGCAGGCCAGGGCCGCCTCGCAGCCCGCGTGGCCCGCCCCTATGACGACGACGTCGTATTTGCCGAGCTTTTTTATCTCCATCATTTTCCCAGACAGAATCTTTCGAATACCGCGTCTATCACCTCGTCGGAGGCGCTGTCGCCGGTGATCTCGCCCAAAAGGACGAAGGCGTCGCGCGCGTAGATCTCGATCAGGTCGAGAGCTTCGCCCCTTGAAGCCATCAGCAGCGCCTGATCGAGGCTCTGCGCGGCCTTCCGCGCGAGCTCCGCGTGGCGCACATTGGTGAGGATGGGATCGTCCGTCCTTTTGAGCCCTCCGTACACTGCCTTTTCGATCTCGTCCGCCAGCTCTTCAAGTCCGGCTCCGGTCCTCGCTGAGCAGCTCACTAAAGGCCTCTCTTCCTCGCCGCGGCCCGAGAGCCTTGATATCTCAAGCTTTTGCTCAAGATCGCATTTGTTCAGGACCAGTATAGCCTTCCTGCCCTCCGCCGCCTTAAGCAGCTTTTCGTCCTCTTCGTCAAAGGGCCGGGAGAGGTCGAAGACCAGCAGGGCCAGATCGGACTTTTCTATCGCCGCCCTGCTCCTTTCGATGCCCATGCTCTCCACCGGGTCGGAGGACTCCCTGATGCCGGCGGTGTCGGTCAGGCGCAGAGCGATCCCTCTTAAGGAGGCGCTCTCCTCCACCGTGTCTCTCGTCGTGCCCGGTATCTCGGTCACTATGCTCCTGTCATGGCGCAGCAGGGCGTTCATGAGCGAGGATTTGCCCACATTAGGCTTGCCGGCGATGGCGACGTCAAGGCCTTCTCTTATTATACGGCCTTCGCCCGCCCGCGATAAGAGCTCTCTCAGACTGTCCCTTACGGGAGCGAGGTCCTTCGCCAGCTTTTCCAGGGTCTGGGCCTCGACGTCCTCATCGGGATAGTCCATATCGACGGTAAGGCCCACGAGTATGTCGAGCAGCTTTTCCCTTTCTTCCCTTATCCTCTGCGAAAGGCTGCCCCTCACCTGCGAGACCGCGCTGCTCATGCCTCTTTCGCTCCGCGCGCTTATGAGGTCCATCACCGCCTCGGCCTGGGCGAGGTCGAGCCTGCCGTTGACGAAGGCTCTCTTGGTGAATTCTCCCCTTTCCGCCGGCTCCGCTCCCTGCCTGAGGCAGAGGGCGAGGATCTCCTTCAATACGGTCATGCCCCCGTGGCACTGTATCTCGCAGCAGTCTTCCCCGCTGTAGCTGGCGGGAGCCTTCATATACACGCAGAGGGCCTCGTCCAGCACCTTGAGATCTTCGGGATCCACGATGCTGCCGAAATGCATGTATCTGGGCCTGAACTCAAAGCTGCCGAGCTTTTCGGGCGCGATCTTCCTTCCCGGGCAGAAGACGCTCTTTAGTATGGAAAGGCTCTTCGGGCCCGAGAGCCTGATTATGCCTATCCCGCTCTCGCCGTATGCAGTCGATATCGCCGCTATAGTCGTATCAAAAGTCATTATAATAGTCCTGTTTATGCCATAAACTGTTCCGCGGGCCAGTTTGCGGCTGGCTTTCTGCCGCCGCGGGTCGCGGCACTTGAGCCGTAAACGCTGACGCCGCTAAAGCGTCGAGCGTTCTGCCAGCGGACCTACCGCTGCTCTGCCCTGCGGTCAGTCGCAGGGTTAGGTCTCGCGCGA
>JAEEIC010000128.1 GCA_016281165.1 Bacillota bacterium
ACCGTGAGCCTTCTTTCGTACTCGTAGAGGCCGGCGTGCATGTCGGCCAGCTTTTCGCAGAGGACGAGCATCTCTTCCGCGGTCAGGGCCTCGAGCCTGATGACGGGAGCCAGCATGTCTCTGGCGCCCGGGCGGGAGAAGCGCCCCTCGGCCAGGCGAGAGCGCAGGGCCTCGTAGCTGTAGATCCCGCGCCTTTTGTCCTCCAGGGCCTGGGGGGTGGAGCTCATGATGACGCCAAGATACCTGGCCTTGCCCTGCAGGGCGTCGTTGTACATGGTAAGTATCTTCTCGTAATTGTACTGGCGGGTGATGGAGTTGGGTATCTTATATATATTGACCAGCTCGTCGATCATTATCATCATGCCCTCGTAGCCGGCGAGGCGGAAGAAGGACGCGAAGAGCTTGAGGTGCTCGTACCAGTTTTCATCGTTTATGATGACGCTCACGCCAAGAGCCTCCTTCGCCTCGCTCTTGGCCGCGTATTCTCCCCTGAACCAGCGCACGACCTTCGCTCTCGTCTCGTCGTCGCCCTCAAGATAAGCCCGGTAATAGAGGGAAAGGAGCCTCGCGAACTCGAAGCCGTGCACCAGCTCGCTGACCTGCGAGACCACCTCGTATATCTTTTTGTCCGTCGCCCGTGAAAGGGCGGGATCCCCGGCGGAGAGCCCCGTCTCCCGCAGGGCTTCGGTCTGCACGGCGTTGATCCAGCGGTCGAGGACCAGGGTTAGGGCTCCGCCCTCGGGCCTGGTCTTTGTGGAGAGGTTGCCGATGAGCTCGCGGTAGGTGGCGAGCCCCTGCCCTTTGGTGCCCTGAAGGCGCCTCTCGGGCGAGAGGTCGGCGTCGGCGACGATGAAGCCCCTGTCCATGGCGTAGTTCCTTATGGTCTGCAGCAGGAAGCTCTTGCCCGAGCCGTAGCGTCCCACGATGAAGCGGAAGGACGCCCCGCCCTCCCTGATGATGTCTATGTCGCGCAGAAGCGCCTCGATCTCGCTCTTCCTGCCCACGGCGATGTAGGGAAGGCCGACGCGCGGGACTACTCCGCCCTTGAGGGAGTTGAGCACCGCCTTGGATACGCGCCTGGGCACCTTTACACTGTCGCTCATTTATGTGATCCTCCGAACATCTCTCTCAGTTCTTCCTCGTAATCTTCTATAAGGGAGAGGCCCGCGCCCTCGCAGACTATCACGCTGTCTCCCAGGGCCCCGTAGAGGGCCTCGTTTATGCCGTCGGCCGCGACCGAGGGCATCACGCGCTCTTCTCGCATGAGGGAGGCCGCGTCCCCGCCCGCGAGCAGCTCCCTTACTATGGAGAGCTGCAGGCCGCTAAGAAGCATCTCCGCCATGCCGCCCTCCGCGGCAGGATAAGCCTCTTCGGGCCGCGGGGCCGCTTCGGGCGCAGGCTCTTCTCTTTCCTCCGTCTCCCGGGGACGGCTGCCGCTGCCCTCTTCGGAAGGCTCCATGTCTTCTTCGGTGAGGAGGCTGTCCCTGGTCTTTATGGCGTCCCTTCTTATCTGCTCAAGGCCCGAAAGATCGATGACGACCTCGCTCTTCTTCGCCTCCTCGAGCGCCCTGATCTCCTCTTCGATGGCCTCGTTTATGTAGGGGTCGGCCCAGCTGTCCTCGGATTTTTGCTTGAGGTACCTGCCGGTCTTGAGGTAGCGCCTTAAAAGAAGGTCGCATTCGTGCGTGAAGCCCCTGAGCAGGGCCCGGTCGAAGCGGTCCTTATCGTAGGCGTAAACGTACCAGGCGCCGTTCCGGAGGCGGTAGCTGCGCAGCTCCGAGAGCTCGTAGCCGCGGTCCTTCTGCGGCTCCCCGGGCCGGTAGACCGCGTTGGCGAGCGGATACCATCTTCTGGACGTCCTGTTCTTGAAGCATAAGGTGAAGAGAGAACTGCCGTCTCTTCGGTAGCCCGCCGCGGCCTTCCTCCAGGCCCCGCTCACCAGGCGTTCTCCCCTTAAGGGATCCTTGGTCATGACGGGGGAATTCTTAAGCTTCGCCCCCGAAAGTACGCAGAGGGCGGAAAAGACCTCGGCGTCGCTCCTCTTTTCGGCTTCCTTGAGGATGAGCAGGGCATCGTCCGCCGCGATGACGGCGGGATCCGCGTAACGCCTCGCGACCTCGGGGGGAAGACCGTTCAGTACGGCGAACTCCGCCATCCAGCGCCTGAGGTTCTGCTGCATGCGCGAGTCGGCGGCGATGGGGACCACGAAGCCCTCCTCCAAAAGCTCGAGCTTCTTCAGCGTGTCGACAGGGGACGAGGCCCCGACGCCGTTGAGCAGCTCGTATATGTATATGTAGGCGGCGGATGAGGGGATGGGCCTGAAATCGCCCTTTCTAGCCTTCGTCCGCCAGGAGAAATAGGCCCGCAGCTGGTCTGTGGTCAGATCCCTGTAGGTGGGATAATAGCAGAGGAAAGAGCCCTCCCAGGGGAAGTCGTCCTCGAAATCCTCCATGTATCTGGCCTGTCTTAAGAAATTCTCGTGCCTGCCGGCGGCGGAGCCGTCCCTGTAAAGACGGCGCATCTGCCTTATCCTCTGGGAAGGACTGTTCTGCGCCGGCCTTTCGGAGGCGGCGGAAAAGGGTATCGCGGTCTCCTGATAGAGGGACTGGGCAAGGCTCTCCAGACTGTCGAGCACCACGGTGAAGCCCCGCTGCTCGCCCGAGCTCACGGCCCGGTCGAAGAGCCTCCTGACCAGGGCGGGATCGGTGCCCCGCCCGAAGCTCACACTTATCCACTTGGGCCCCTTCATGCGCAGGGGAGGCCCCAGGTAGGGCCGGGGGAACTCCGTCAGGCTCTGCCTGCCGCACTTGAGGTCGCAGCGCTGTATCTCCTCTCCCCGCTCGGAGTCCCACTGGCGCATGAGAAGAGCGACCCACTTGCCGGTCTGGGGATGCGAGAGCACCGAAAAACCGGGAAGCTCGTCCCATTTGCGCTCTTCCCGCATATCGTATTTTTCTTTCGCGTAGGCGCTGAGCTCCGAAAGCTCCATGCTCTCTCCTTTTTGCCGCGGGGAACGGCAGACTTGAAATATCGGTCCGCGCTGATGCTTAGCAGTTCATTATATCACATCCCGGCGGGAAAATACAGAACATTCGTTCTTTTTTTGCCGCGCAAAAAACTCCGCCTCGCGGCGGAGCATCTTGTTTTTTCATGAACGCGGATCAGCGCTGCCCGTCCTTCTCTTCGGAATATCTCAGCGCGGCCTCTATGAGCCCCGCGAACAGGGGATGAGGCCTGTTGGGCCTGCTCTTGAACTCGGGATGGTACTGGACGCCCACGAAATACGGATGGTCCGCCAGCTCCACGGTCTCGACCAGCCTGCCGTCGGGCGAGATGCCGCTGAGTATGAGGCCGCGGCTCTCGAGTATCTCCCGGTAATCGTTGTTGAACTCGTAGCGGTGGCGGTGCCTTTCGCTTATGAGCAGGCTGCCGTAGCGGCGTTCCATGAGGGTCCCGGGCCTGATGACGCAGGGATAAGCCCCCAGGCGCATGGTGCCGCCCTTGTCGATATCGTCGCTCTGACCGGGCATGAAGTCGATGACCTTGTTCCTGCACTGCTCGTCGAATTCGCCGGAGTTGGCGTCCCTGATGCCGGCCGCGTTCCTCGCGAACTCTATCACCGCGATCTGCATTCCCAGGCAGATGCCGAAATACGGGAGCTTGCGGGTCCTGGCGTATTCCGCGGTGAGTATCATGCCCTCTATGCCGCGGCTGCCGAAGCCGCCGGGGACGATGACGCCGTCGAGGCCCGCGAGGGCTTCTCCGATATTCTCCCTCGTGAGGCTGCCGGAATCTATCCACTGTATATCGACCGCGGCGCCGTACTGAAAGCCGGCGTGGCGCAGGGCCTCGGCCACAGACAGATAGGCGTCGTGCAGACCTACGTATTTGCCGACGAGGCCGATGCTAACCCGGCGCGACTTGGAGGCATTCGCTCTTGAGACCATCGCCTCCCACTCGGAGAGCTCCGCGGGCGGAGCCTCAAGGCCCAGCTCCCGGCAGACCACCGCGGAAAAACCGCGCCTTTCCAGCATCAGCGGCACCTCGTAGAGATTAGGGGCGGTGACGTTCTCTATCACGCAGTCGAGCTTCACGTTGCAGAACATGGCGATCTTCTGCAGGATGGACTCCTCTAAAGACTCGTTGCAGCGCAAAACGATGACGTCGGGATGTATGCCCATGCCCTGCAGCTCCTTTACCGAGTGCTGGGTGGGCTTTGACTTGTGCTCCCCCGAGCCCTGAAGATAGGGCACCAGGGTCACGTGGATGAAGAGGCTGTTCTCTCTTCCGACCTCGAGGGAGATCTGACGGGCCGCCTCGATGAAGGGCTGGGACTCGATGTCGCCGATGGTGCCGCCGATCTCGGTGATCACCACGTCGGCGTTGGTCTTTTTGCCGACCCGGTAGACGAATTCCTTGATCTCGTCGGTTATGTGGGGGATGACCTGTACGGTGGAGCCCAGGTACTCGCCCCTGCGCTCCTTGTTGAGGACGTTCCAGTAGACCTTGCCGGTGGTGAGATTGGAATACTTGTTGAGGTCTTCGTCGATGAAGCGTTCGTAGTGGCCCAGGTCGAGATCGGTCTCGGCGCCGTCTTCGGTGACGTAGACTTCGCCGTGCTGATAGGGGGACATGGTGCCGGGATCGACGTTGATGTAGGGGTCGAGTTTCTGGGAAGCGACCTTGAGGCCTCTGGCTTTCAGAAGTCTTCCGAGTGATGCGGCGGTGATGCCTTTGCCCAGTCCGGATACCACGCCGCCGCTGACGAATACGAATTTACACATGTGCGCACCTCTTTTCGAAAAATCAAATAAAAACAACATCTCGGTGATGTCGTTTGACAGGGTTTCAAAACCATCTTCCATGTTGATCGGATTTCATGGAACAGTCGTATCGTGTGTGCGCACAACAAATACAAAATCAT
>JAEEIC010000017.1 GCA_016281165.1 Bacillota bacterium
CTCAGGTCTTCATGTATCTGTATCCCCGCGGAAGCTCTCTTCATCTGGCCCGCGGACCAGAGACCCTTGACGAGCTGGAGCTTGTAAGGCTCCCCGCTCTCGCTGAGCTCCGCTACCGTCAGCCTGTGCTCACCGCTGCTTACGGTGGTCGTCCCGTTGTATTCGGTCAGGATCCCGTCCACGGTGATCAACGGCATCTCCTTGTCGATGACCCTGACATAACGTACAGCTTCGCCTATGTTGCCCGCGTGGTCCTCCGCCGAGTAGGTCACGGCGTAGATGCCGGGCCTGCTCAGCAGCACCCCGCCGGCGTCATAGCTCAGGCTGTTCTCCTTTATGCCCTCGTTGTCCCAGACGTGGACGCCTATGTCCACGGCGAGCAGGGCCGCGAGCTCTTCGGCCGTGCTGTCCTGCCTTAAGGAGACAGTCGAGGTATCAAAGCTTATGATGGGCATGATCTTGTCTATGTTGTTCACGGTGATGCTGGCCGAAGCGCTGTTGCCCGCCGCGTCCTCCGCCGTGATGCGGTAGGTACCGTTCTTCGAGACAGAGACGGTCCCGGTCCAGACCCTGTTCCCGTCTTCATCGAAGCCGGAAGCGAGCCTGCCGAAGCTGACATTGGGGCTCGAAGCGCTGAGTCTCACCTCGTTCTCCTCCCTGACGCTGATATCGAATACCACGTCGGAGGAGACGGCGCTGTCGCTGTCTTCAAGGCCCGAGATCTCAAGGACGGGAACGGCGCTGTCGAGCTCGTCCGGCGCGGGGGCCGGGATGACGATACGGGCGAGGTTGCCGGCCCTGTCCGCGAAGAGGAAGCTGTGCTCCTCATTGTCGTCGAGCTCCAGCACGAAGGGATCGTCCGCGCTGTAGGCTTTGCCCGCAGTCCCGGCGTCCATGCAGTAGACGCTCTCATCTGGATCGGAGATCTTAAGCGTCAGAGCGTAAGGCGTATCGAAGCCTTCGCGCGTGTGCTCCTTCACGCTGATGTAACCCATGGGATCATAGGGATCATAGTAACGGAAAGGAACTGTCTTATCGATGACGCCGGCTCCGAGGGAGACTGAAGTCGTCGTGTACCTGCTGTTGGGCGCCGTCACGGTGAGGTGGACGGTGATCGGGCTCTGCGCGCCTGTCCAGGAGACGAAGGTATCGCTGAAGTGGACAGAGATCCTCTGGCTGGTATAATCTATGCTCCCCCACCAGTCCCCGCTGCCGTCAAGATCGTAATCCATGGTATAGGAATTCCCGTCCTGATCGCTGAACTCGTAGTAAGCCAGCACCGAGGCGATCTCCTTGTCGCTGGTGATGTGGGCGACCACGTCGACGTTGACGGGGCCCGCCGCCGGATTGGCCGTATCCAGCTTGCCCGTGACGGGGTCCTTGAAGCAGGGCGACCAGCTGACGGAAAGCTCCGGAGCGCTGACGTCTATACCGGAGACCTGTATGTCCTCGACCGAGAAATTGCCCGCGGCGTCGGTAGCGGTGACCTTGACCACGGTGTCGTTGTCGGTCATGACCAGCTTGTACCCGTAGACGACCTCGTCTATGACGTTCACCTCGGCGATGACGTCCTTGCCCGTGATGACGACTCCCGCGGAAGTATCGTTGTCGCTGTCGTCCGTGTCGGACGCGGTGAGATAGACCGTCTTCTTGTAGAGGCTGGTCGTCTCGACGGTGTATATGATGTGGGGAGGAACGGTGTCGAAGCTGCAGCTTCCGACAGGTATCCTTATGCAGATGAAATTGTCCTTTAAGGCGCCGCCGTCGACGCTGGCCGCGTCGGTGACGACGAGCCAGAAGTCGCTCTCTGCCTTGTTGGTGATGAGGACGTTGTTCCCGCTCACATCCACGCCTCTGATCTGGTCGCTCTCGCTGTCCTCAAAGCTCACGGTCTCGGGCTTTTCCGACTTTACGAGCAGCTTCCATCTGGAAGCGTCGGTCGCGCTGACGACGAGGTCGTAGCTCTGGACGTTCCCGCAGCCGGCGATGGCGTCCGCGATCTCTTCCTCCGAGGCGCTGCCCGGGAAGGCCTCCGCCTGGACGAAGCCGCTGCCCTTCTGGGCCCATACGTTGATTATGTCGATGAGCGGGGCCTCGCTGTCCGTGGGAGCCTCCTCGGGAGCAACGAGAGTGATATCGTAATCGGAGAGATATCCTGTTATCTCGTATTCATCGTCGGTGGCGGCGTCATAATATGTGAAGCTGAAGCTGTCGTTTCCGGCCCTCAGAGTAACGCTGCTGTCACCCACGGGGCTGGTGTCCCTGTCAGTCTTATAGGTGACGGTGACCGTTCCCGTGGTCTTTCCCCTGAACTGCTCGTCAGATCCGGCCAGGTACTGCTCCTTGAATTCGTCGACGAAGAAGTAGAGGCTGGCCTTGGGCTCGCCAGTGACGATATTATTGAGATAGATGGTGAGTATGTCGGCGGTGTTCCTGTCGCTCTCGCTGAAGACGTAGCACCACCTGTATTCCTGGTCGGAGGGGAAGCGTATGACCTTGTATTCACCGTTCTCCGCCGCCTCGAGCTCCTCGCCCGGGGACGCGTAGCCGTCGTAATCTCCGGCCTTCCTCACGGCGATGGGATCCTTGTCGTCCTCAAAGGCGGAGATGATCACGGGCTCCGTCGTGTTCTCGAGAGTGGAGATCTCCAGATCGTAGCCGTACTCTCCGAACACGTCCTCGAGCTCTATGGTCTTCGCGTAGCTCTTGCCGAAGATGTCGGTATACCTGATCTCCCAGCTGCCGTCCTTCCAGATGGGGAAAGCGTCGTGCCATTCTGTCGCGAACCCGTCTATGCTGCGGTTTATCCAGCTCTCGACCGGCCTGACCGCGGTATTGAAGCTAAGGTACAGGGCCCGGTCGCTGTGCTCGCCGGTCTCCTTGTATATCGCTCCTGTCACCTCCGCCCCGGCGCCGCTGACCGCAGCGCTGACCTGCGCGGGCACCGCCATCGTATTGCCGAAGGCGTCGGCCGCGATGAGGCTGAGCGTCATCTGCTCACCGTCCGCCTCGGGACTCACGGCGCCATTGACGGTGAGGGTGAGATACGCTTCGTTCCTCAGATACAGGTAGGGGTTGGAGCCTGTGTTCTCCAGAACGAGCTCGGCCCTCACTTCGTATATGCCCAGCTTGTTGGGCGCGTTGGCGGTCCAGACATACTCGCCCGAAGACGCGTCCACGCTGAGGCTCAGGGCCTCGCCGTAGGCTCCGGTGAGCCTGCCGTAGTCGCTGTCGTAAGAAAGGTCGACGGTAACGGGCCTGCTCAGGGGCGCGGTGCTGCCGCCCGCGTCGCTGCAGGACAGCAGGCTGTCGTCTCTTATCGTGAACACGGCGGTGTAGCTGCCGCTGCCCGTCGTTATGCTGCCCTCCGCGGAGGGAGCCGCGTTGTCCGAAGCAAAACCGAAGCCGGTATAGCCCACCTTAACGAGGTTGCCGCAGTTGTCTCTGGCAAAGGCCACGCGTCTTATATTCTCGGCGTTCACGTCGCTCACATCGTCGAGCTTTAAGGTGTAGCTTCCGTCGCCCTGAAGGTTCATCTCCTGAGCGCCGGAGATATTCTTGTAAGAGATGAAGCTCTCGCCGCCGGAGTAAGAATTGTTCGCGCTGCCTCCGGCGCAGTAGAGCTTTACGCCGGCGGTGTTCGTCCCGGCGTCGGGGACGAATCTCACGACCGCTTCACCGGGGCCGGTGATGAGCATCCCGTAGGTGCCGTCGAACGCGGGCTCTGTGGTGAAGCTGCCGCTTATATCCAGCGTCACCGGGTGCACGGTCAGATAGACAATGTCCGAAACCTTGCCGTTGCTGTACCGGGCCTGGATGGCGATGATGTTGTCCTCATCGGAAGCGACGCTTATGAAGGATCCCTTCCCGTTGTAATCGACCTTCTCCTTGCCGTCCACGGCGAAGCTCAGGCAGCGACGGCCCGAGGCCGTGGCCTTATACCAGGGAACGGCGCTGAAGCTGCCGTCAGCGTTCTTTTCGAAGCAGCGCTTCATGTAGTCCAGGGACACTACGGTGCCCGGTTCATCAGTGTTCCAGGCCACTATGTCGAACTGGCCGATGACGGAGGAAAAATCCTCGTAAGGCGAGCCCTGAGAGTCAAAAGCCTGCACCATGAGGTCCGCGATACCGTCGGAAGCCGGGATGTATATGACCGCGTCCGGATCGAAGGCTATCTCTTCGGGCGGGAAGGCCTCGCTCTCCTCGACCGACCAGTAGGTGCCGGGATACAGGGGGCTGCTCTCGGGATAGGTATTCTCCCTGCAGTTCATGTAGTGAGTAAAGCGCAGTACCGTAGGCGCGACACTGCCGGGCAGGCTGCCGTCTATCATTATCCTGCCGTTGTCCCCCAGGGGGATGGGGAAGCTGTAGACGCTCTCCGAAGAGCGGCGGGCAAGCTTGAGGCCCATGGACGTGATATTGATGCCGGTCGGATAGTCCGCGGCAGGCAGGGTGACAGTCTGCCTGGGGCCGCTCCCTATGGCGCATATCCTGCTGCCTTCCACGTAGAGATAAGAGTTCTCCCAGTCGACGTCCTCAAAGTCCCAGCCGTTCGCGTCGCTGAGCTCAAAGGTGAGCTCTATGCCTTCAAGAGTGCTGTTGACAGGGACACCGTCTTTGAGCCAGGGCGTGGAATTGAAGCAATTGTAGAGCCTCTCGCTGATATTGCTGAACTCGCAGCTGATGGCTTCGGTATCGCCGTCCGGGACGACCCTGAGAGTGAAGCTGCCGGTCCCGGCGGCGTTGGTGATGACCACGCCGTCGCTCAGGGTTTCGGCAAGTGTCGGTATGGTGACCGAAGTCCCCGAATAGACCTTTACCATCACCTCTCCCGCGTAGCCGTCGAGATATCCGCCGGTTATGCTGCCGGCGTTCTCAAGATCAGTGAAGGTGAGACCGTCCGCGGTCTCCGCTTTATACCAGCTGCCGCTGCGGGCAAAGATGTTTTCCGCCGTGCTGTCGTCGAACCAGCGGAGATAGTGTACATCGTCCCCCTTCTTGTGCAGATCGAAGACGAGCCTTCCCCCGCTCTGAAGGGAACTGATCTTTACCGCGGGAGCGGCAGTGATCGCCGTCGTATAATCGAGGGCATAGCTTATGCCCGAAAGATCGTAGGAATACTCACCGAGGCAGAGCTCGGTCTCATGGCCGGCGATGTCTTCGGCTCTTACCCAGAGAGTGCCGCTGAAACTGCCGCCGCTGCTGACGGTCTCTTCCACGGAGAGATCAGCGAAAGCATCGCCTTCGAAGGAACCGGTCACGTTCTTCCAGCTGATGGCTGACCCGGTGGAAAGAGTCCAGGCATACTGTACCTCAGCCAGGCCTCCCCGGTCTTCCGCCGTGAACTCGACTGTAAGCGTGCCCTTGTGAGTGCTGTTGTCGTAGGTCCTGACGCTGCCGCCCGCCTTTACGACAGGGGCGACACCGTCCAGGACGATACCTTCGAGCAGTTTCGACACTGTGGAGACATTGCCCGCGTAATCGGCCAGAGTGAATACGACCGAAGCGTTGCCGTTGAGATCGTAGGTCTCCCCTTCCAGCGGCCTTATATGCAGATACTGCTGGGTCCCGGTCTGGATGAAGTCTATGGTGGTCCCGAATGCCCCGGCTGACCATTTGGAGGGGGAAGAAGCCCCGGTGGTCACAGCGTACTCAAAGCCGCTCGTCCTGCCCTGGGGATCCAGGACGACGAGAGCAGCAGGAAGCTCGCTGACGCCGGAAGCGGCGTCGGTCACCATAAAGGGAAGATAGAAGCTGTTGTTTATACCGCCGTTCTGCACCGCCGCCGATGTCTGGGGAACGGGGCCGTCGGTGTCTATGCGGTACTGTTTGTCGGGAGACACACTGCTGTTTGCGGCGCTGTTGCCGGAAGCGTCGGAGGTCCCCGTAAAGCTCACGGAGGTGATCTTAAGGCCTTCGCTCCCCTCGACACTCATCCCCTCCCCTATGCTCACGGAGGAGGTATAGAAGACCGAGACCACGCCTTTGGAAGCGCCTCTGCCGTACTGGGATCCGATGCCGGAGGCCGCGGTGCTGCCCAGGGTATCGGCGGTAAGGGTAAGATATCCGCTGCCCGATCTGACGTTGGTCGTCACAAGGGCGGAGCCGCCGCCTACGACCTCGTTCATGTAAAGAGTGAGGGCGAAGCTGTCGCCTGTTCCGAGGTAGAGGTCGCTGTTGTCCTCGTAATTGTCCGTGTTGGGCGCCATCCCGGTCTTCCCGAGGGCGGCCTTCACGTTATTGTTGTTGGTGACCGCACTCACCGCGGCCTTGGCCACAAAAGGAGACTCGCAGTCGATATAGAAGCTGACAGGCGCCGTGCTGTCTATCCTGTTGACCAGAGCGTTGCCTGCAAGATCGGTGACATAGCTGGTAGTCCTGGTGTATCCCAGATCGTCGGTGACCGAGGTAGGCTTTACGGCGCTGTATCTCTTATCCTCTCCGAGGTAATTGAAGGCCTGTACGAGGGAGATGTCGGCGTCCTTGTGGATGAGGGCGGTCCCGCCGGCGGGAGCCGCGGTCATGTCTATGCCCAGAACGGTGAACAGCCCTGTCTCACCGGACGGTACGCTGTACTCAAAAGTGAGGGTATTCGCGCGTTCGGCGTTGTTGAGACCGTTGTTCTTAAGTCCGGTAAGGCGGGCGTACAGACGCTCCGCCATCCCTTCCACCATCAGGCCTATATATACGTCGCCCTTGCCCGCGGCGCTGTCATCGGCGAAGCGAACGGGCTCGGAACAGTTGAGCACTATCTTTACCGTATCTCCCGCCTTGAAATCAGTGCAGGGATCGCTGCCCCTGAGCACGGAGACCGAAGAGACCGAAGGAGCGACGGGATCATAGAAGCTCACCACATGGCCTTCCGCGGAGCCTCCGCAGGTGCAGGTCCTGTCCTCACCGTCGTACTTGATCACGCTGTTTACGAACTGCAGGTACAGATCGCGGTCGATGGCGCTCACGTCCTGTCCGTTCACGGTCCCATACTGGCTGTTGGCCCCGTTTATGACATAGGGAAGAGAACTGAAGGAGGCGTTGCCCTTCCTGCTGGAAGACGAGGTGGTCGACTGGCCGACCTGGGTGACCACGTTGCTGTACTGCGATCCGTCGCTGCTGTCGCAGTACAGAGCGGCGTTCATGTAGCTCATGATCTTGACCGAATACCAGCCGGCGAAGCCCCAGGAATGTGAGTGTGAATTGGTGTTCAGGGTCACCGCGTAGCCTGCTTTCAGCTGTCCGTACTGGTCGCTGAGATAGGCCAGCTCGCTATCCTTGAAGCCGGACCAGCGGTAGCTGCTGTCGGTACCTACCTTCACCTCATAGTTTAAAAGCGAATCGGTATCTCCGACTTTCCTGAAGTATCCGGCAGCCGCCGCGTTGTAGAAATGATCCTTCATCACGCTCTTGAAATAGTCGGTGCTGGCGCCTGTTCTGGCGTTGAAGATGATCAGCTCCGGCAGGACCCTCTCATACTCCGGATCGGCGTTGGCCGCCCGTACTGTCAGAGTCCCTCCCGGGACCAGAGATACGAGCAGGCAGAATGCCAGAGCTGCCGACAGTATCTTTTTCATTCTCATGAGCTTCTCTCCTCTCTTTATGTACGATTCGCGTTCCCTGCAAAGAGCGCGAGCGGATAGACTTCTCCGTCTAAAATCATAATAAAAAACGGGATAAAAAACCGAAACCTTACGGAAATGCAAGGTTTCGGCCGATCATAGATCTATGCATCATCATAAGGGCATTTTGAGCGCGACCGTGGTCCCGGCGGACGTGTCAGGTTCTATATATATCTCTCCCTTATGCCATTCCGCGATCTCTTTGCAGAGAGCCAGGCCCAGGCCGTGTCCCCCGTCTTTGGAAAAACCTCTTTCAAAGGCATGGATCCTGGTCTCCTCGTCCATACCTTCACCGTCGTCGCTCACCTTTATCAGGACATGATCGCCGTCAACAGAGCAGGAAAGACTTATGACGCCCTTTGAGGTATGGCGGCTCGCGTTGATCACGAGGTTGTACAGCAGCTGGAGCATGCTGTCGCGCATGCAGTTCACATTCAGATCCTCCGGACAGTCTATGACTATCTCATTTTCCCTCTTCTCGCAGATGGGGCGGCAGAAATCTCTCGCGTCCTCAAATATCTTTCTGATGTCCGCTTCTTCTGTCTGTCCGCTCGCCGCGGTCGCTCTGGCGCCCTCTACGGACTGCTCGACTATCCTGCCCATCCTCAGAGCCTCATTCTTTATGAGCTGCATGTTCCTGATCATCTCCCCGTCCTGAGGATGCTTCTGCTTCAGTTCCTCCGCGTTCAGAGCGGCATACCCGGCGATGACGGTAAGGGGAGTGCGCATCTCATGGTTCATTATCGCCATGAAATTATCCTGCATCTCCTGGGTATGTTCCATCGATGCGTTGATCATCCTCAGACGGGTCTCCTGCGCCCTGGCCTCCTGATAAGCCCGGCTCACGCTGCTGAATTCGAGAGCCAGAGCCAGGGTCGAGGTCAGTTCGAAGATGATCAGTCCGATACGTATCGTATTGACGTGGGAAGGACCGATGCGGATGATATTGACTATCGCGGTCAGGAAGAAGATCAGTATACCCGCGATATAGTAATACTGGGATCCGGACAGTGATCTTCTGTCTTTCGCTATGCGCACCAGTATGAGTATGCAGTACAGGGCGCAGCAGACGCCGAAGGCTATCTCGGACTGCACGGTGAGATCGGTGTAATAGATAGTGGGAAGGAACGCGAAAGCGGCGATCTCCAGACAGAAGATGCCTAAAAACACGGGATCGGCCCAGCTGCAGGGATCATTCCCGAAGCATTCGCGCATGAAAAGGAACAAGAAGATGATCATCAGGACGAGGCTTATCCCTTCGGCCCTGTAGCCCAGATACCAGTCGAGCCGGGGAAAGATCTGCATGATAACCTTGGGATCCTGCAGAGACTGGTGGATCATGCTGGCAAAGCACGCGAGAGAGAACCAGAGGAAACGCCTGTGCTCCGGCATGCCGGCGAACATCCCCAGGTTGATGACGGCCAGGGCCGCGAGGAAGCCCAGATAGGATATCTCCAGGAAATTCCGGCTCTGTACCTGGCGCGTGATGACCGACTGGGGGCCGTAATAGAAGCGGACGGCATTCCACTTCGCGTGGTTGAAATTGCAGCGCTGCATCACGATCTCAGTCTCTTCGCCGGCGGTGAAGTAGACGACGACGCTCCCTGTCCTGGGGACGAAGCCGTCGGGAGAATCCGAGACCTCGCCCAGCTGCGCGCAGAGCACCCCGTCTATCCACAGCTTTGAGGCGTAAGTGAGCTGCTCGGTATAAAGCCCGTAGGTCTCGCCCGGCACGAGCTTCAGTATCATCCGGTTCGTGCGCACCCGCGAAAAGACCTTGTCGTGATAATCGTAGTCCCAGCCCACGTGGCCCTGCGCAAGCTCCTCTTCGGTAAGATGATGGAGCTCTTCCGGGGAATAGAGAACGTTGTCGAAGGTCAGGAACTCAAGCTCGGTCAGGACTGTTCCGGTCTCTGTCTTCATCTGGCGGGAAAACAAAAAAAGGACGGTGAAGACCAGAAGTATATATAAGGACATTCTGAGGCTCTTCTTCGTCATCTTTTTATGCTGTTCCTCTCCGCGTGCTTCAGGATCTTCCGGCCGGGATCATCAGCTCATATCCGCTGTGATCCGAATCGATATAGAACTGCTCTTCATAGGGCGCCAGCTTCTTTTTAAGGCGCGAGACGGTGGTCCACAGCAGCGGTTTTTCAGACTCGGTATCCGCTCCCCAGATCGCGCGGCAGATATCCTGTCCCGAGGCCCTGCGGCCCATGTGCTGGGCGAGATAGAGCAGCAGGCCGAACTCGTTGCGGGAAAGACTGAGACTCTCGCTGCCCACGAAAGCCTGAGACTGGACTATGTCGAGCCTGAGGAGCCCGACCGCGTAGATCTGGCTCTGCGGCAGTATCCTTGCCGAACGGCGCAGAAGGGCTTTGACCCTCGCCCCGAGGATGCTGAGATCATAAGGTTTGGTCAGGTATTCGTCACCGCCGCTCTCAAGGCCCGCAACTATATCGTCTCCCGTTACCTTGGCTGTGAGGAACAGTATGGGGACCCCGCTCTTTCGGCGTATATCCCGGCACAGTTCCATGCCGTCCCCGTCAGGGAGCATCACATCGAGCACTATCAGATCGGGATCAAAGGAATCGAGACTGTCTTCAGCCTGCTTGACACTGTAAGCCCGTCCGATCTCATACCCCTGATCAGAAAGATACCTGCTGTTGATATCCATGATGTTCTCATTATCTTCGACCAAGAGGATCTTTTCCATACGTCCGTTCCCATCTGCCGCCGGCTGCGCTAATGTACCGTATATGAGCTTGATCTTATCATAACACAGCGGACTGCTCCCCCGGGGAAACCTTGCTGAACTGCAAGGGCGGAAAACGGGAGCCGCGACACCGTTCAGCCCGATATCAATAACACCTGAATATCACCGCCGCCGCTTCGGCGCGGGTCATGCTCTTCGCGGGATTTATCCTTCCGTTGGAGCCGTCGATGATCCCCTGGCCGACCAGCACCCTGACGTAAGGCAGAGCCCAGTCCGCGACCCCGCCGGCGTCCTCGAAGGCGGAGATATCGGCCTCTCCCAGACCCTCCTCAAGGGTCCTGCCGATGATGGTCATGACCTCCTGGCGGGTGATCTTTCCGTTCGGGTCGAAGAAGCGCTCCTCTCCCCTGCTCTTGCCCTCGATGATGCCCAGGGCGTAGGCGGTCCTCACGCCCGGCAGGGCCCAGTCCGCCACGCTCTCAAGGTCGGTGTAGGGAAGCTCTGTCCCGTCATAAAGGGACGTGTCGGTCCCAAGCCAGCGAATGAGGACGGTGGCGAACTCCTGGCGCGTCATGGAGGCGTCGGGAGCGAAGAGCGGTGCTTCGTCGGAGCCGCGGCCGCTGAAGACGCCGCGCAGTTGCAGATAGCGGGCATAGCCCTCGGCCCAGTGGCCCTCCATGTCGCCGAAGGCGGGAGGCAGCGGGGCTTCTTCGCTTTCTTCGGGAGGCTCTTCGCCCTCAGCGGGAGGCTCGCCGCTCTCTTTGGGCGGGACGCTTCCTTCTTCAGGGGGCACCTGTCCTTTGGCGGGAGGCTCTTCTCCCTCCAAAGGCGGCTCTTCCTCTTCGGGCGGGATTGTCTCCACACCCAGCTGGCAGAGGCTCCTGTTGCCGGCGGCGTCCGAGACTCTGATTATCACGTGATGAAGGCCGCTCTCAAGGGCGGAAAGATCCAGCGTCAGCTCCCCGTCCGTGCGCGAGTAGCTCCAGGCGCCGTACTTCTCTCCGTCCACCTGCACTGATATGCCGGGCTTTGCCGGGTGGACGTCCTTGTTGTCGCTGATGAAGGCGGTGACGACGCCCTCTTCTTCACTTGTTTCTATCACGGGGCTCGTGAGATCCGCGCTGAGCTCGAGAGACGCGCTCACGCCCGCGCAGCTCACGGTAAGTATCCCGCTCTCTTCGCTTATGCCCTCGGCCCGGTAGGTCCCGTCCTCTTCGATCACGCCCATGCCCTCGCTTACCTCCCAGACGAAGGCGCTCTCGTCGGCGATGACCGGGAGCCTCAGGTATATGGCCTCGGCGCTGAATTTGAAACTGTCGCCCTCGCGCACCGCCAGGACCTTGCCGCTCATCTCGCTGCCGCCCTTATACACCCTCACGCTGTCGGGCCCGCTTATCACAGTAAGGAGCGCGCTGCCCTTGAGACCGTCCGCCGAGGCTCTGATCCTGCCATCGCCCTCGGCGTCCTCGTAGGCCGTGAATACATTGCCTTCAAAAGTACCGAGCTTCGACGAGAACACAGGCTCCTCCGAGAGCTCCGCCGCGTTGTGCCACTCGTCTATGGCCCGGGCCTCAAAGCTCATGGAAGACCCCGCCAGCAGCACCTCGCCTATGGGGTAGACGAAGAGCGCGGCAGGCTCCTCCGCTTCATGCGCGGGCAGGCCGAACATGATATAGTTCGCGCAGCGCCTGTCCTCAGAGGGCTTGTTGACTGTCGAATCGTTCTCAAAGCCCGGAAGCACGCAGTGCAGCTGGGTCGAGCCCCCGCCGTCGAGGTTGAGAGCGTCGACGCAGCCCAGCTCGAGCATCCTCTTCGCGAGTTTGGACGGCGAAAGGCCCAGGGAGTGGGAAGCGTCCCTGCCGTCTGCGGTGTATAAGATGACCTCTCCGTCTTCCGTCACGCCGATGGCGGTCCTGGGGCTCCTGGAAGCGGGCTCCACTTCGCAGAGCTCGCCGTCCCTTATGAGCCTCTCGGAGCCTCCGACCACGTTGACCGCCTCCTCCCAGAGGGGATCGCAGGTGAAGGAGACCGTGACCCCGTCCTCCGGGCTCATGGCGTTGAGGATCGGTATGACGGTGAGATATTTCGTGTCGGTATATACCGAAAGAAGCAGGTGCTCAGCGTCGATAGGGACCTTTTCGCTGCTCTCGAAGACCTCTTCAATGGTGCCTTTTATAACGTCCCCTATCCTGGCCTCGCCCTCGTCTATGCGGATCAGCACGTTGAGGCTGTCTCCCGAAGCATTGTTGTCGGGCCCGAAGACGCTGGAATAAAGAACGAGTCCGCCCCCGCTCTCCAGATCCTTGTTGTAGGCCATGAGGGGATAGACCTGGCCGGTGACCAGCTCCGTGAACTCCACGTTGAGTCCCATGCGGCCGAAGACGGCGCTGCCGTCCTCAAAAAAGCCTATCTCCTCAAAAGACGAGTGCTCGCTGGTGCAGACGACGCCGTCCTTGACGACCGGTCCCAGGGAAGTCCCGGTGGCGAAGGTGAAGAAGTCGGCGTTGGCGCCTCCCAGTATATTGAGGCCCTTATCCTCTTCGATCGCCCCGGCCCTGGCGTAGCTCGCGGCCCCGCAGATGTCGTTGCCGAAAGAGATGACCGGCCTGATCTCCCCGCCGGGAGTCCAGACGTAGTAGTTCTCGGCCAGGAAGGCCTCGCCCTCCTCGTCCCAGTATCTGGCCGAATAAAGGCTGAGGTCGTCGTCGATCTCAAGGACGCTGCTCCGAAGCAGGCTCAGGACCGTCCCTTCGGGCTCTTCCTCACCCGCGTAGACCGGCAGGACGGCGGTCATGACCGCGGCCAGCAGGCAGGCGATGTATCTTGCGAAAGCTTTTTTCATATGTTTCCCCTTTTCCCCTTTTATGGATCACGCGCCCGCCGCTGTCAGCGCGCCGGGCCCGGCTTCTTTTTCGTCTGTAGAGCGTGATAAAAGATGTATTGCTGCATTATCCCGGCGAATCCCTCGTATCTTTCGAGCGGGAAGCGCCCGCCGTAGTGCTCTTCGACCATGCGCCCAATCCACACGTCCACGGGGAAGGCCGCGACGCGGTGATAGGCGAAGAGGGACACGCAGTTCCCCACCTTGGGACCCACTCCCGGTACCGTCATCAGCGCCTCGAGCAGGGCTTCGTCGTCCAGCTTTTTCAGAGCCTCAAGGTCTACGCGCCCCTCGCTCACCATGCGGGCGGCGCCTCTTACGTAGGGCACCCGGTAGCCCAAGGAGCAGCACTTGAGATCGTCCTCGCCAGCCCCGGCCAGCCTTTCGGGCGCGGGAAAAGCGTTCAAGGCGCTGCCTTCTATGGGTTCTCCCCAGCGGGCGCAGACCGCCTCCACGCAGGCCTTTATCGCCGGGATGTTCTTTCTCTGCGAGAGTATGAAGGTTATGAGCGTCTCCCAGGGATCCTGCCTGAGTATCCTTATGCCCCTTCCCTCTTCCGCCGCGGCGGTGAGGAAGGGATCGGCAGGATCGACGGCGGCCCTGTAGGCGGCGTAATCGGCGGAAAGATCGAAATAGTCCTTCCAGAAGCCCTCGAATTCCTCTTCAGAGCATGCGAAGACCGCCCTGCCGTCTTCGGGCTGGCTCATATACAGAAGGCGGTCCCCGGCGATCAGCCGCCAGCGCCCGTCCTCCGCCCTGTTCATGCGGAAGCACTGACCGCTTCCCGCGATCTTTTCAAGGTCCAGATCTTCGCTTACGATCTCTGTCATGGAAAGTCCCCCTTACGGCCTTTTTCGCGCCTGCTTTTCCATTTTACCATCTTGCCAATTACGGGGCAATATAA
>JAEEIC010000129.1 GCA_016281165.1 Bacillota bacterium
CGTCCTCTTCAAGATGGACTACTTCATGCCGACCCTCTCCTTTAAGGACAGGGGGGCCGCGGTGATAGTCGCCAACTGCGTCGACCACGGCATAGACCGCGTCGTGCAGGACAGCAGCGGCAACGCCGGCAACTCCGTCGCCGCCTACTGCGCCAGAGCCGGCATAGGCTGCGGCATATTCGTCCC
This sequence comes from Bacillota bacterium, assembly GCA_016281165.1. GTDB lineage: Bacteria > Bacillota > Clostridia > Peptostreptococcales > Anaerovoracaceae > RGIG2707. Next base: position 187 of record JAEEIC010000129.1, read on the forward strand.
CGAGGGCACCTCGCCCAAGAAGATAGACATGATCAGGGCCCACGGCGCCGTCTGCACGGTAGTGCCCGGCAGCCGCGACCACTGCGCCGAGGTCTGCCGCTCGAAGGTGGAGACCGAGGGCGTCTACTACGCCAACCACGTCTTCGATCCCCTGTTCTACGAGGGGACCAAGACCTATGTATATGAAGTCTTCGAGCAGCTGGGACGGATACCTCAGACCGTGCTGGTGCCGGTCGGCAACGGCACCCTCTACCTGGGCGTCATCTACGGGCTCGAGCACCTGCTCAGATCAGGCTGCATAGAGAAGATGCCGCAGATCGTCGCCGTCCAGAGCGAGAACTGCGATCCGCTGCTGATCGCCGCCGAGGGCGGGCTGGAAAGGGCGGCCGATATCGTTCCCGAGCCTACTCTCGCCGAGGGCATCGCCATCGGCAGGCCGGCGAGAGACCGCGAGATCCTGAGGCTGGCGAGAGAATACGGAGTGCGCTTCGTCCACGCCCCGGAAGACAGTATACTTGACGCCAGGGCGAAGATCGCCGCGAAGGGCATATACTGCGAGCACACCACGGCCGCCAATTACGCCGGCTACGAGGAATACTGCAGACTCTACGGAAAGCCGGCGGAATGCCTCATCCCCATGTGCGGAGCGGGCCTCAAATCAGATCACTGACAAGCCCCGCCGCCGGGAGGCCGCAGGGCCGCGCTCAAATGAATCGCGAATAAAGGAGAAAAAATGGAGACCAGACCTTATGTTTCATGGGAGCAGATGAACTCCTTCATGATAGACGTCTTCAAGTGCTGCGGAGTCCCCGAAAAGGACGCCGCCATCTGCGCCGACGTACTGCTCGAATCTGACCGCCGCGGCATCGAGAGCCACGGCTGCAACCGCTTCAAGCCCATATACATCGACCGCATCGACAACGGGACCCTGCTTCCCGTAACGAACGTCGAGATCCTCAAAGAGACCCCGACCACCGTCGTCATGGACGCCCACGACGGCATGGGCATGGTCGCCAGCTACAAGATGATGGAGATGCTGATCGAGAAGGCCAAAAAGTTCGGTATGGCGGGAGGCGCCATCCGCAACTCCACCCACTACGGCATCGCCGGCTACTGGGCCACCATGGCCAGCAAAGAGGGCCTCATCGGCTTCACCGGCACCAACGCCCGTCCGTCCATCGCCCCCACCTTCGGCGTCGAGAACATGATGGGCACCAACCCCCTGACCTTCGCCCTGCCCACCGACGAGGAGTTCCCCTTCTGCATCGACTGCGCGACCTCGATAGTGCAGCGCGGCAAGATCGAGTATTACGCCAGGAGCGGCAAGCCCACTCCCGCCGGCATGGTAGTATCGCGCGAGGGCGCCGCCATGACCGACAGCGAGGAGATACTCAAGGCTCTGGTCGCCAAGCAGGCGGCTCTGGCTCCCCTGGGCGGAATAGGGGAAGACCTGGCGGGCTACAAGGGCTACGGCTACGCGGCCCTGGTCGAGATCCTGTCGGCGGCCCTGGCGGGCGGGCAGTTCATGAAGGCCCTGAGCGGCGTCGACGAGAACGGCAAGCCCTGCATGTACCACCTCGGGCATTTCTTCTTCGTCTTCGATCCCGAAGCCTTCATGGGCCTTGAGACCTTCAAAAAGGTGGCGGGAGACATCTGCAGGGCTCTGAGGGCCTCGCAGAAGGCGCCCGGACAGGACCGCATCTACACCGCGGGCGAAAAAGAGTATCTGGTCTGGCTGGAGAGGAAGGACAAGGGCGTTCCCGTAAACGACAGCGTCCAGAAGGAGATGATGGCCCTGCGCGACCGCTTCGGCCTGGATTACAGATTCCCCTTCGAAAAATAGAACACCGGTGCCCGGCGGTCTTAAGGCCTGAGTCCGGGCAGCAGAAGAGCGTCTTGCCGCGTCGTTTCGGAAGGCGCTCTTTTAACACCGGCCGGCGCGTTATGACTGAGGGCGGATCGATGGAGCCATTATCTTTTGAACAGATCAGGACGCTGCGGTCTCTGAAGGACATATACGGGGACGGGAGCTTCTACAGCCTCGAATACAGAGCCGACCACCGCCTGGACGAGGTCCTCGGAGCGGGGGCGGAGACCTGGGAGGAGCTCAGGGCGCGGCTAAAGCTCCTGCTGACTAAGGGCGGCGACCCCGACCTGTCATCGGGCGACGGCTGCACGGTATTCACGGTAAAGGACAGCCGGGGCCACGTGCTCGTCGGCAGGAATTTCGACTTCCGTCACAAAAAGAGCGGGGGCGCTCACGGCTGCCTCCTCGTAAGGACGGCGCCGAAGAAGGGCTTCAGGTCTTTAGGCATGGTCGATCTGAGCTTCGCGGGCCTTGAGAGCCGTCCCGGCGCAGAGGGCTTTGACCCGGCTCCCCTTCTGCTGAGCCCTTATTCGGTGATGGACGGCATGAACGAGCAGGGCGTCGCGATCGCGATACTCGCCCTCGCTCACCCGGGCGCCCGGCAGGATACGGGAAAGCCGAAGATCTTTCCCACCCTCGCGATGCGCGCGGTGCTCGACAGGGCCTCGTCGTTGAAAGACGTCATCGATATATTCTCGTCCCGCGACATGCAGATGCCGACGCCACGCAAGAGCTTTCAGTTCTTCGCCGCCGACCGTACGGGCCGCAGCGCCGTGATCGAATACGACGAGACCCGCATGTACGTCGTTGACAGCCCTCTGGTCACCAATTTCTATCTGGCGGAGGGGATAAGCGATAAGGCCGAGGGAAAGAAGAGATACGAGACCGCGAAGGCGCTGATAGATTACCGGGGCGGTCTGATGGAAAAGGATCAGGTCATGGCGGTGCTGAGGCTGCTCAGCCAGCCGGCGGCGGGAAAGGAGAACAGCGACACCCTCTGGTCCGCCGTCTTCGACCTCACGGAGGGAACGGCGGAGATAGCGGCCGGCCACCGCTACGGCAGCCCCCTGCGCTTCGGCCTTTCGGATCAAAAAGGAGGATATGAATGAAAAAAGTAAGACTTACGTCAGCCGGCTATACCTTCATCGCCAGGCTCGAGGAGGAGAAGAGCCCGAAGACCTGCGAGTGGCTGATGAAGCTCATGCCCTGGACCGTCAGGATGCGCCACGTCTCCTGGAGCGGCAGCGCCTGCTTCGCCCGCCTGGGCGATCTCGCCTGGGAGGTCCCCTACGAGTCCCCGATACATATCCCGTCCAAGGGCGAGATCATAGTGTATCCGGGCAATATCCCCAGCCTGCAGATGGGAGGGGAGTTCTTCCTCGCCTGGGGACCGGCGGCCATCCATACCCAGAACGGAAGGCTCTCCGGCAATCTGGTCCTGACCGTCATCGAGGGCGGAGACAAGCTGGCCGAATACGGCGAGGTCGTGCATCTCAAGGGCGAGCAGGAGATGCTGGTGGAGCTGCTCGAAGAATAGACCATGGCTCTTTTTGCAGGCAGGCCCGCGGAAGGGCCGGCGGGCCGCGTCAGAGTGAACGCGGAGCGGCTGTATGAGAGGCTGCGTGAGGCCGGCGGCATCGGTCTTAA
>JAEEIC010000130.1 GCA_016281165.1 Bacillota bacterium
GGCCGCCGCCGAGCGCGTCAAGTTCGGCACCACCACCGGCGTCTCCATGGTCGGCAGCACTCCCCGCATCGACTGGATCGCCCCCGTGGGCGCCAATCTCTCGGGCAGCAGCTCTGTGGGCCTGCGCCAGCTCTCGGGCATAGGCACCGCCAACGCCCCCTGGCCCAAGATGGCCCGCTATTATGACGACAAGGGCGGCTATACCGAAAGAGAGGTCGATCCCAACGAGGCCCTGAAGAACACCGAGGAAGCCCTCAAGGCCTTCAACGGCCGCCATCCCCTCGAGACCTGCATCGTCGCTCCCGGCAATATGGGCAGAAGAAAGGGCATGAGCGTCGAGGACAGCATCATCCACAACCGCACCATGTACCGCCTGGCGAAGGAATACGACGTGCCCCTGCACACCCACGCCTACGGCGGAGACGTGCAGTTCCTCTGGGACCACACTCCCGAGGTCCTGTATCCCAATCTCTCCCTCACCCACTCCACCGGCTACTCCGAGCAGGAGCTCGACATACTGGCGAAGACCGGAGCCTACGTGTTCCACGGCCCCACCACCAACGCCCACATCTACGGCCACTGCCCGGTCATGGAGATGCTCGACAAGGGCATCAACCTGGCCGTCATCACCGACGGCACCGCCCCCGACCGCAGCTTCGACCTCTGGCGCGACATGAAGAACGTCCAGCTGCTGCAGCGCTACACCTACAGGACCCGCGACATGCTGGCCTGCGGCAAGGTGCTGGAGCTGGTCACCATCGAGCCCGCCAAAGCCCTGGGCCTCGACAAGCTCGTCGGCTCCCTTGAGGTCGGCAAGAAGGCCGATATCATCGCCGTCGACGTGATGCAGCCGCATCTCGCCCCCTTCGGCATCATGCCCATCCAGCGCCTCGTCTACCACGCCATGGGACAGGACGTCGACTGGAGCATAATCGACGGCACCGTGGTCATGGAGCACAGGCGTCTGACCCTCGTCGACGAAAAGGCCCTGCTGAAGCGCGCCGAAGACGCCTTCGAGCTGATGATGAAGAGGCTAAACAGATGGGACCTCACCGAGAATCCCAGGCTCTACGAGATCCGTCAGGGCTTCCACTAAAGAGCGAAGGCCGAAGGCCCGGCCGAAAAAGCATCCTTAAAGCAAACAAAGAGATCGGGGAAGCTCCCCGATCTCTTTTATTTCCGTCTTTGAGCGCGGCCTTTTTCAGGCAGCGTTCTTTACTTGTAGAGCATGTTGAACACGAGCTTGAAGGTGCCGGTGGTCTGGGCTCTGTTCTGGGGACCGAAGCCGTAGAGCACGACCTCGCCCTTGCCCTTCCTGCAGGTCACGACGGCGGCCTGGTTCGCGATCAGCTCCTCGCCGACCAGCAGGCCGGAGCGCAGGACCTTCTTGTCCGCGAAGCGCATGGCGACCTTGTAATCATCGGCGTTGAAGGTGTCGGTCACGGCGAAGACCGGTCCGTTCCAGTGGAAGACCAGAGTCTTGTCGGGCATGCCCCAGCAGACCTGCTGGGTCTTGTCGACGACGGTGCGCAGAGTGGAGCCGTGATCGTTGAACTTGAGGGTGGAAACACCGGCGACGATGTTCTTCACGCCCAGGCCAAGATACTTGATGGCGAAGTCGGAGGCGTAATTGAAGGCCAGCAGGCGTCCGCCCTTCTCGACGAACTCCTTGATCTTCGCCGCTCCGTCGACGCCGAGCCCGCTGCGGTACTCCTCGGGCTGGGGGCCGACCCACTGCATCATCATCTGGGTGCGCGGATCGTTGGGCGCCGCTTCGGGTCCGACGATGAAGCCCTCGCCGTCGCTGGGCATGATGAGCACGTCGAAGCCCTTGAGGCCGGCCTTGACGTCCTTGTCGTAGACGGTGGTGTACTCGAAGCAGTTGTTCTCGAGGATCAGGCGGGTCCAGCCCTCGTCGGCGTTGCCGGTGTAGTAGCGCTGGTACATGGCGACCTTGAGCGGCTTGACCCTGGTCAGCTTCTCGGGAGCCTTGTCAACGAGGCGGTGGATGGTCGGAGCCTTCTCCAGGACCTTCGCGATCTTCTCCTCGTCGCCCTCGACGTAGAAGTCATGCCACGGGCAGGTGTCTATCCTGTAGACCTTGAAGCCCTCGTCCATCAGCAGGTTGACGGTCTTGAAGGCGCTGTTCTCCTTGGCGGAGATGACCACGCGCTTGCCCTTCTGCACGGCGGGAGCCCACGGGCAGAGCATGCCTTCAACGGTCTCGAACTCGCCCTCGAACTTCACGCCGGCGGGTATGGCCTCGACGTTCATGAACTCGGTGATGGTGTCGGTGGCGCAGTCAAAGGCGGTGTAGGCGCCGGTGTTGTCCTTGCTCCACTGGTTGTCGGGATAGTGGGTCTCGCCCAGCAGGTTCTTGATCAGACCCATCTTGGGCTGGGCCAGGAAGACCACGAAGGTGCCGGCGGGATAGGTGGCGGAACCGATGGTGAAGGGCTTTACGGCCTTCTTGACCTCGATGTTCTGCTGACGCAGGAGGCGGATCAGGTGCATGACCTCGCCCTGGTCGTGCTGGCCCGCGGGGATGATGTAGGCGAAATCGGGATCGTTCTCGCCGTTCGCGGTCTGGTTCAGGGCCTTCTTGGCCATGTTCCTGAGGATGGTCTCTCTGTTCTTCGCCATGGTGTCGAGCAGGGAGTAGGCGGTCACGAACTGACGGTCGACTATGCCCTGCAGGGTCCACCAGCCGCCCTTCCAGGGGCTGGGGAAGTTGGTCTGAGCCTCGTACTTGGGCTGGACCAGATCGCCGTCGCCCTTGAGCTGCGAGGGATCGATGTACTTGGGGGTCGCCAGCTTGGCGGAGGCCGACTCGGTCAGCATGCCGGGGATGTTATGGCTGTTGGCGATCCAGTGATAACCGTAGTGTCCCCAGGAGGGATACTGGGAGCCGGAGGTGCAGCCGTCCAGGCCTTCGGAATCGAGGGCGTAGGCCATGCTGGCTCCGTACCAGTTGAGCTCGCGCCATACGAGCGGATCTACGTACTGGCGCAGGGGGTTCTTATACGGAGCGATGTAGATACGGGCGCCGTAGCTTCCCATGTGATGGTGGTCCTGATAGGACTGGGGCATCCACTCGTGGAAGATGACCTCGCCCATGTAGCGGGACTCGACGATGTTCCAGGCCATGGCGTCGCGGTTGTTGTCGTGGCCGGTGTACTTGTGGTAGAGCATCGGGTAGTTGCTGCCTTCGAACGGTGTATCCTTGGTCTTGTAGTACCAGTCGGTGACCATGATCTGGCCGTCGGGATTGACGCAGGGCAGCATGACGAAGATCACGTTGTCGAGTATGTTCTGATTGACTTCGTCGTCTCTGGCGCAGAGCTCATAGGCCAGGTTGACGGCCATCTGGGTGCCGCCGATCTCGGTGGCGTGCATGCTCATGCTCTGCACCGATACGGCCTTGCCCTTCTTTACCATGGCGTCGATCTCGCCCTGGGAAAGTCCGCGGGGATCGGCCAGCGTCATGCTTATCTTGCGGTATTCTTCAAGATCCGCGTAGTTCTTTGGGGAGGTGATGATGACCTTGAGGAAGGGATTGCCCATGGTGCTGGGACCCATGTCGGAGACATGGATGCGGTCGCTCTCCTTCTCCAGCAGATAGAGGTATTCCACTATCTTGTCCCAGCGCGCCATCTCGCGGGGCGCTCCGGGGGTGAAGCCGAAGAACTCAAGGGGTCTGGTAACTTTGCTCATAATCGTTCTCCTTGCGTTTTCCTACGGTCGCTTATCTTCCGCAGACGGACCGTAAAGCACTTGATGCCGCGTATCGGTCGCGCCCTCCTGCGGCAAGGGCGGCTGGCATATCCCGATAGCTGCCTAACTTAACATCACTATTATATCAATTCCTGAGGCCTCTTAAAACAATATTTTGACGCGCGGGCATTTTTCTTGCATTTTGTTAAAAAATCAGTCATTTTGTCCCGCCCTTCGTTGTATAATTTAGAAAACACCCCAAGGATAAGGAGGACTAAAATGAAAGCAGAAGCACTTGAAGTATTGAAGAACAGAAGGTCTGTCCGCAAGTTCAAGGCCGAACAGGTCTCCGAAGAAGCCCTTGCCGCCGTTCTTGAGGCAGGCGTCTACGCGCCCACCGGAGCCGGCACCCAGGGCGTCAAGATCGTGGTCGTGCAGGACCCCGAGTATCTGGCCCAGGTAAAGGCCATGAACGCCAGGGTCATGGGCAAGACCGGCGTCGATCCCTATTACGGCGCTCCCACCGTCATCCTCGTGTTCGCCACCGCGGCCTCCATCACCCCGGTGCAGGACGGTTCCGCCGTCACCACCAACATCGTCAACGCGGCCTATGCCGCCGGCCTCGGCTCCTGCTGGATCAACAGGCCCAAGCAGATGTTCGAGAGCGAGGAAGGCAAAGAGCTGCTCAAGAAGTGGGGCATCGAAGAAGAGCTGACCGGAGTCGCCTCCGTCGCCCTCGGCTACGCCGACGGCCCGCAGCCCGAGCCCAAGCCCAGGAAGGCCGACTACGTCGTAAGAGTATAAAAAGTACGGCCTGCCCGGACGGCCGCGCGAAGATCATCAAAACTGTTATAAACGCAAACGATGCCCGCGCTTCAGCGGGCATCTTCGTCAAGGGCCTCGAGCAGGAAGCTCACCGGCCTGAAGCCGTCGTTGCACGAGATCATGGCGGAGCGCCTGTCCTTCATCCAGCCCTCGTAAAAGTCCTCCGCCCCGTGGGACAGGGCCAGCACGAAGGGCGAAAGGCTCTCCCAGGCGCTGGCGCAAAATCCCTCCGGCATCTGCCAGCCCTCGCAGACGAAGACCTGACCGAGCCGCATATCGCAGGCATGCTCGATCGGATTCTCGTATTTTTCTATCA
>JAEEIC010000131.1 GCA_016281165.1 Bacillota bacterium
CATCGAGAGCCGCAAAAGCTCCCTTTCATATATTTTTTTGTCGTCCGCGCCGAAATCGGGATCTCCCGGGCAGAGCCAGCCGCGGCTCCCCACGACGGCGAAACGGTGCGCGGGATCGACCAGAGCGTCGTTCTGCATAAAATCCACGCTGCCGAAAAGGCCCTTCATCTTCGCCATGCTCGACCACCACAGATCGTGATTCCCGCGCAGGATGAGTTTTTTGCCGGGAAGACTGTCGAGCCAGGCCAGATCGGGCAGAGCGTCCTCGAGCCTCATCGCCCAGCTGATGTCTCCGGGCAGCAGAATGAGGTCGTCCTCTGCGGCGACCTTCAGCCAGTTCTCCCTCAGTCTCTGCTCGTATCCCGCCCAGGCGGGGCCGAAGACGTCCATGGGCTTGTCTATGTTCATCCCGAAAGAGAGATGTGTGTCGGCTATCGCGAAAATGTTCATCCTGTCTGACCCGCTATATCATAGCCGAAGCGGGACGCGTTTGCAATAAACTGCCGGTTCAGTCCTTTTCCCTGTCAGGATCCGGAAGCTTATCTGCCTCTTCGCCAGGGTACTGCAGGCTCTGGACGTCTCTTAAAGAGCGCTGTATCATCCTCGTCCTGGTACCGACCAGCTTGTCGAGCTCCTTCCCCGCCTGATCGAGCCTCGACTGGGCGGCCGTGAGCACCTCGGCGAATTTGTCGAACTCGCTCTTGACCGTGCCGAGGACCTTCCAGACCCTGCCGGCGTTCTTCTGTATGGCCAGAGTCCTGAAGCCCATCTGCAGGCTGTTGAGCAGGGCTGCCATGGTCGAAGGCCCGGCTATCATCACCCGGCAGCTCCTCTGGACCTCTTCCATCATGCCCAGCTCGACGACTTCCGCGTAAAGGCCCTCAAAGGGCAGGAACATGACGGCGAAATCGGTCGAGTAAGGCGGGCAGATGTATTTTTCACTGATGTCCTTAGCCGCCTTGCGCACCGCGTAGACGAGCAGCCTCCTGGCTTCGGAGACTGCGGCGGGATCGCCGCTCTGGGAGGCCTCCTGCAGCCGGCTGTAGGCGTCGGCCGGGAATTTGGCGTCTATGGGCAGGAGTATGGGCGCCGTCCCGTCGCCGGGCATCTTCACGGCGTATTCCACCCTTTCGGGCTTCGCCGGGTCGATCTGGGCGTTCTCCAGATATTGCTCGGGGGAAAGAATCTGCTCCAGTATGGCCTTGAGCTGGATCTCTCCCAGTATGCCGCGCGTTTTGACGTTGGAGAGGACCTTCTTGAGGTCTCCCACGCCCTGCGCCAGGCCCTGCATCTCGCCCAGGCCCTTGTATACCTGATCAAGGCTCTCCCTCACGCTGGCGAAGGATCTGCCCAGCCTTTCGTCCAGGCTCTGCTGCAGCTTCTCGTCCACCGTGCGGCGCATCTGCTCGAGCTGGGCCGCGTTCTCGGCGCGAAGATCCGAGATCTGCTTTTCCACTGTGCTCCTGAGCGCCTCGGAGCGGGCGTCGTCCCTGGCGTACCTGTCCTCCTGCAGCTTGGCCTGCTGCTCGAAGCCCCTCTGCACGCTCTGGACCATGTCCTGCCTGCTCTCGAGTATGTCCCTTCTGGTCTCCTCTATGTCGTCGGCCAGGCGGGCGTTCTCAAGGGAGAGGGATCCGAGGGACTTCTCAAGATCCTTCTGCAGCCTCGCCACCCTCTTGCGCATCTTCCTCATGCTCAGGCCCGCGTAAATGAGGGCCCCGGCCGCGATAAGCGCCGACAAGAACGTTATTATCATGTAGGTCTCTTCAGACATCGTCCACCTCTTGTTTTGTCCCTCCCGCGCGGATATTGAAAACAGGATCGTTATAGGTTAAAATATCGTGAAGGGGAAGGGATGATCCATGAGACATTGCATCTTACGTGAACATTATACCAGAATCACGTGTACGTTTTTCTGCGCCCTGATCATTTGTTTTCTGATTTTTTGCGACTTTTCTTTCGCTTCCGGCGTCAACGGCAGCTTCAGGCTCGACGAGTACAATTTCGTCCCCCTGCTCTACAGGGGCGAGGAGACCGGCTATCAGGCCTGCACCATAAAGGGCAGCGCCTACATCCCGGTCGAGGCCATGGAGGAATACGGAGACTGCGGCAGCTTTGAGATCGACGATGAGGGACACCGCGTCGTCTTCACCCCGGCCGAGATGGACATCTTCACCGGCGACGACGAGACAACGGATTTCATACAGAAGTACTGCGGCAGCTGCAGCCTCTCCTTCAAGAACATCTACAACAGGTATTACGTCTCCCTCAACGTCATGAAGGATTTCATCAGGCTCTCTTACAATACGGACGGGACCGCGGGGCTTTCGAACGACGACGAGACCGACATAACCTACGTCGATATGGAGCCTCTTTCCGACGAGCAGCGCATGGGCAGGACCGTCAGAAAGACCGTGGGAGCGGGCTCCCTCTTCTCTTCCGCTGACGACAGCGTGACGGTCAGAAAGGATCAGCAGGTATATATACTCGGCGAGACTCCGAGCTTTTATAAGATCAGGACCATCAGCGGGCAGGTCTGCTATGTGAACAGGGAAGACGTGAACGAGACCATGGAGGAGGCTCCCGACTACGACTTCATATTCGCGGCCAAGCAGAAGAAGGGCTTCAGGACCAAGATAAATCTGGTCTGGACCAGTCCCAACAGCAACGGCATCAGTTCCCTCGCCCCCGACGCGGCGGGCATCGACGTAGTCTCGCCGGTCTGGCTCAGCCAGCAGGTCGAGGGCGGCGGCAACGTCACGAGCTTCTGCGACAGGGGCTACACCGATCTCGCCCACGAAAGAGGCCTTCAGGTCTGGGTCACCCTCAACAACGACATGACCACCACCGGCTCGACCAATTATACCGGCAAGGTGTTCGCCGACTCCTCTCTCAGAAGAAAGACCATCGCCCAGTATCTCTTCTACGCCATGATGGCGGACGCAGACGGGCTCTGCATCGATTATGAAGACGTGAGGAGCAGCGACGGCGACGGCCTCACCCTCTTCACCTCCGAGCTCTCTTACTACTGCGAAAGGCTCGGCCTCTACCTCTCCTCCGCCGTCTATGTCCCGAGCAGCTGGAACTATTCGATCTATCAGTACGACCTCGTCTCAGACAGTCTCGATTATTTCTGCGTCATGACCTACGATGAGCATTTCAACGGCAGCCTCTACGCCGGGTCGGTATCCTCCGAGCCCTTCTACACGGAGATGATCGAAGAGATGCTCAAATACACCTCAGCCGACAAGGTCCTCATGGGCATACCCTTCTATACCAGGATCTGGACGGTAGACGACCAGAACAGGAGGCAGGGAGTGCAGGCGGTGATCATGAGCACCGCCAGGGAAAGAGTCAAAAATGCCGGCGCCGCCGCCGAATGGTCTTCGGAAGACGGACAGTATTTCGCCAGCTGGAAGGACGGCGACCTGACGGTAAAGGTCTGGCTGGAGGACGCCCGTTCCATCGCCGAGAGGCTCAGCAACGTCTATTACTACGATATCGCCGGCAGCTGCTGCTGGAGATACGGCCAGCAGGAGGAAGGCGTCATGGATGTTTTCGAGGAGATCTACAAGAACGGGATCTCCCCCGGCGCTTTCACCGATCCTTACTGATCCGGGAGAGTTTACATAATAAACATTATGCTATTGCATGACAATACCGGCCCCTTTCGGGACCGGTATTTATTCAGCAGACGTATTATGTCTTACTCTTCCGCGGGAGCTTCGGCCTGGGGCTCGGCAGGCTCTTCAGCCTTGGGCTCGGCCTTCTCCTCGTAGATCTGCGGATCGATAGTGGCCTTGATGCTGAGGGAGATCCTCTTCCTGTCCTTATCGATCTCGAGGATCTTGGCGTTGACGATCTGTCCGATGGAGAGCTCGTCGCTGATCTTGGCTACTCTCTTGTGAGCGACCTCGGAGATGTGTACGAGACCGTCGAGTCCGGGAGCGAGCTCTACGAACGCGCCGTATTCCTTGATCTGTACCACCTTGCCGGTGATGATGTCGCCTTCGTGATACTTCTCATCGATGACGGACCAGGGCTCGGGGTTGTTCTGCTTCATGCCCAGAGAGATCTTTCCTTTTTCGACGTCCATCTTGAGGATCTTGACGTTCACGATCTGACCGATCTCCAGAGCCTCCTGCGGGTGCTTGAGCTTGCCCCAGGAGATCTCGGATATATGGAGAAGTCCGTCGATGCCGCCGATGTCTACGAACGCGCCGTAATCGGTGAATCTCATGATCTTCCCTTCGACAACATCGCCAACATTGAGAGTCTGCCAGATCTGGTCGATCTTCTTCTTCTTCTCTTCGATGAGGAACTGCTTGTGGCTGAAGACGGCCTTGTTCCTCTTGGAGTCGACTCTGGTCACCTTGACGGGCAGAGTCTGGCCGATGAACTCGGCAGCGGTCTCGACATAGTGATCGGCGAGCTGGGACATGGGGATGAAGCCCGAGATGTCCTTGTAATTGGCGATGACTCCGCCCTTTACCTCTTTGACCACGGTGACGTTGACTACTTCGCCCGTGTTGGAGACGTTGTTGATCTCATCCCAGTATTCGCCGGACTGGATCCTCTTGTTGGAGAGCAGGATATTCCCGTCTCCGTCGTCGGTCTTGATGACCTTGGCCTGGACTTCATCGCCCTCTTTGAACATGTCGGTCAGTTCCTGGCCCTCTTCTCTTGCGGTCTCTTCCTTGGGAAGCATACCGTCTTTCTTGCAGCCGAGGTTCAGGACCACGTAATCATTGGTCACCTGGACGACCTTGCCGGTCACGACTTCTCCTCTGCCGGGAAGCTTCAGGGACTTGTCTATCTCGTCCATGAAAGCTGCCATCTCGTTCATTTCTTCGTTCTGCTGGTCTTTGGTGAATTCTTCACTCATGTTGGCAATAACCTCCTTAATTATGCGTTCAGGAACAGATGCTCCCGCCGCAACGCCTATCTTATTATACTTTTTAACAAGTTTCAAGTCTAAATCTGAAATTCCTTCAATAAACAGGCTCTGAGGACATTTGTTTTTGCATATTTCGTAAAGTTTTTTCGAATTTGAGCTGGCGGGATCGCCGATGACGACCATGCACTCGCATTCGGAGGCCAGTTTTTCGGCGCTCTCCTGCCTTTCGCGGGTGGCCCGGCATATAGTGTCATGTATGACGAGATCATGGCATATGCTCCCGAAAACGCGGCAGATATCCTCGAACCTCTTCGCGGTCATGGTCGTCTGGGCGGCTATGCTCACGGGGATATCGGCGCATCTGCGGGCGAGCTCTTCGGCTTCTTCCCCGCTCTGCACTGCCCCGAGGCTCATGGGGCTGCTGCCGAGTATGCCCTTCACCTCGGGATGCTCTCTGTCGCCTATGACTATGAAGCGGCGGCCCTGTTCGCCCGCCTCCTTTGCCAGCCGGTGTATGCGCGAGACGAAGGGACAGGTGGCGTCCACCAGCTCTATGCCCTTCTCTTTCGCGGTCTTATAGGTGGCGTCGGGCTCTCCGTGCGCCCTGATGAAGACTCTTGAGCCCGCCGGCGCCTCTTCTATGGATGAGACCGTGATGAGGCCCTTCTTTCCCAGCTCGTCGGTAACAGCCGTATTGTGTATGAGCTGGCCAATGCAGTAAAGCTCTTCACCCGCGTGAAGCCTCAGTTCCTCCTCGGCGGCGGCGACTGCCTTGGTGACTCCGAAGCAGAATCCCGCGTGCTCCGCCAGAGTAATGGTCCTCATTTTGTGTTCTCCTTTGTATTACGCAGCGTTTTTCATCGTTATGTTCATTATTGTAACACAAAACAGGCAGGATGTAATTATCATATATTGCCAATATTGCTACGATATGCCTATCAAAACAACTTTCTTTTGAGTTTCATAAAAAAGCATTTTACAAATAATGTTCTCGAGAATATAATCAACTTATCAACCCTCTTCTCAAAAACAAAGGAGATCAAAAGATTATGGAAGACAAGGTATTGGTTTGTCAGGACTGCGGAAAGGAATTCGTCTTTACCGTAGGCGAGCAGATGTTCTACAAGGAAAAAGGATTCGACAACGAGCCCAAGAGATGCAAAGAATGCAGAGATAAAAGAAAGGCCATGAGAAGACAGAGAGAGGCCGAAGCTTCTGAGACTCCTGCTGTAGAATAAACTATTTGGACAGACGTCGAAACAGGGCCGCGGAAAATACCGCAGCCCTGTTTTATTTTGTTTATCGCTTTTTTATCGCCTGCTACTCGTCTTCGAGCATTATGTTGAGTATCTCCACGTCGGTGGACTTCATGCCGGTCTTGCCCATGCGGCCCACGCTGGCAATGGTCCCTTCGATATCGCTCTTTACTATGCCTTCGCCGGGAGCGAAGACCCGGCCGTTTTCGGCCATGTTGAGAGAAGTGAGAGCGGTCTCCACGGCAGACGCGATCTTGGCCGCGCAGGAGGGCTTGGCTCCGTCGCAGACCATGCCGCCGATCGTGGCGATGGTGTTTGTCACGGTATCGCAGATGACCTTATAGTCTTTACCCAGCATCCAGGCGATGCCGGCCGCGGAACCTGCCGCCGCGCTCACCGCTCCGCAGTAGGCGGAGAGATTGCCTATGTAGCGCTTCTGATGGCAGGCGACGAGATCGGCCAAAGCCAGGGCCCTGAGCATGCGCTCCCTGGGGATGTTGTAATGCAGGGCGTAGATGTACAAGGGCATGGAAACGGTGATGCCCTGATTGCCGCTGCCCGAGTTGATGACCACCGGGAGCGGGCAGCCGCTCATCCTGGCGTCGCTGCCGGCGGCAGCGTAGGCTCTCGCCTTTATCTGGACGGAGGGCCCGCCCGCGTATTCGAGCAGGGTCTGCCCTACCTTGACGCCGTAGTCCTTCGTCAGGCCCTCTTTGGCGATGGCCAGATTGCAGTCTATCTGGGTCTGGACGAGATCCTCGAACTCGCTGAGAGCGGCGTTCTCGGCGTAATCGATGATGTCTTTCATATTGAGAGTGGATCTGTCGATGACGAAGGCGCCGGCCGCTTTGTTCTTCTCATCGTTCTTCTCGAAGACAGTTTCGCCGTTTTTGGTGATCTTTACGATGTTGTTGTGCTTCTCCTTGAGGAGCACGGAAGCCTCTTCATCGCCTTTGCTCAGCTTCACGTCTATGTACAGATTCTCTACTCCCTCGGCCAGTTCCGCCTTGCAGAAGTCGGTCTTCAGCAGCTCGGCGGTCTTCTCTATATCTTCGGGCTTTACGGACTGGAGCACCGAAAGCTCTCTGTCGGGATCTCCTCCCACCAGGCCCAGGACCGCCGCCGCGCCGATGCCCTTCATGCCGCCCGAATTGGGGACGGTGACTCCCTTTACGTTCTTTACTATATTGCCGCTGCAGCGGACCACGCAGTGATCCGGCATGGTCCCCAGCACACTGCGGGCCTTGGCGGCAGCATACGCGACTGCTATTGGCTCTGTGCAGCCGAGAGCCTTGATGAGCTCGCTTTTTAGTATCGCTGTGTATTGTTCCTTGATACAGTCGTTCATCTTTTCCTCCGTGTTCGTGTATTGAACGTTTGGATTATACCACTGAAAAGACGCACTGTTCAATACAATTATGGACAAGGATGCGCGAACAGACCGGTCTCATTCTGATCCGCGGCTGCCGCTTTTTCTGTTCAGCCACGGTGAGGCGCGCTGAGCTCTCACTGCCCAAGCTCCCTTTCCACCTCGCCGAGGAGCCTGATCAGCCCTTTTTCGTCTCCCGCCGGCGGGAGCCCTCTCTGCTCAAGGATCGCGAGCAGCTCCCCCGCTCCGAGGCGCGGAAAAGACTGATCCAAAGACCGGAGGAAGCCTCTCATATCGCGGGGGACATCCGCGCCGGGGCCTCTGATGATCAGGCGCGCGAAGCCCCGCTCATCGAGATAGATATCTTCCGGGGCAGTTGACGTGAGCGTCGGATCGATGAACCAGTCCCGGCAGGTCTGCCTCGCTTCACATACGGATCTCATGATCCTGATTGTCTTAAGCAGCCCGGCCAGCCCTCCCCGCTCCCCGTCCTTTAATAGCTCCTTCGCGCCGGTCGATCCGGCGGTATCGGCGCAGATCACTGTCTGTCCACTCTCATCCTCGTAATACGACGAAGGGACGAGGGCCGGACAGCGTCCGCGCCTGATGACAGCCAGCACATGCGGGGGAAGGCCGTTCTTTTCAAAACAGATCCTCATCCTCAGTCCCCTCCCCCGCATATCAGGCAGGCTGAATAACCCTGCGCTGTGGCCTGGCTCCTGGGCATGCTGACGTAGCTCTTGGTTATGGAGGCGCAGTCTTTTCTGTGGTATACGCTGCTGGTCTCAAGGAACATATATGCCCTGGCGCCGTCGGGCAGCCTGTCCGGCTTGCATATGCGGCAGGCGGAGCAGCGGGCGCGCAGCGATCTTGTTAATATGGTCTCCACGCAGCCGTCCTGCATTATATAACAGCCTTCCTTATGGTATCTCGCGCCTCTTTTGGGGAACACATAGACACGCGGGTCCTTCTCTTCCGATTCCACAGGGCGGGATTCCCCTCTGAAGGGCCTGAAGGCGACCGTGCGCACGGACTCCAGCTTCGGGACGAAACCGTCTATCGAGGGAAGCTTCGTGTCGGTGCCTATCCTCACTATCACCAGTCCTTCGATCCTCACATTGCCCGGCAGCGGGATATCGAGCTCGGAATAGAAGCGCGGTATGCCTGTCTTCGCCTGCTCCCAATCCATCCCCTTCTTTTTGAAGAGCTCCCAGGCCGCGCGCCAGGAGAGATTTCCCGCGACGAAGAAGTCGTCGCTCCTGTCTGCTGCGGCAGCCGCGTCGATGCTTATTACGGAGCTCTCGGTCATGCCCCTGGTGATATTCTCTTCTATGCCGATCTGGGCCGTGATCATCAGCATAAGGGCGATGGCGACTATGAAGAAAGGCATGCAGATGGCAGAATCGACTATCATCGAGCCTCTTTTATCTGTAGCGGTGTGTCTGTTCAACATATGCGATCCCATTCAGTATGCCAAAAGGCGTCGAGACGTATCTTTTCCTTATGAATCCTGCCTTCAGATCGAGACCGTAAGCATAGTCCCTGAAAGAAAAGCCGGTCCCGTCGATCTCGCTGACGTTCATCTCCATCACGTCCATGAGCCGGGCTGCCTTTTCCTGTTCGGGAACGAGCAGGAGCAGCAGCCGCAGATAGTCTCTGTAGCTTCCGTATTTATGCGTGACGTCGGCCGCCTTTCTGATCTTTCCCTTATCGATGAAGCTCTTCAGATCGGTGGCGAAATCGGAGGCGTCCTTGATCACGGGAACGATACCGCCGTCAAACAGGGTCACAAGATCCTGCCTGGTCTCTATCCCCGCCCAGATCAGGCCCAGGGCAGCCGTGGTCAGAGTATGCGGAAGCAGAGGGAAAGCGGCCGCGGCGGTCGAGACGATCGAAAGAAGCTTAGGCTCGGCGAATATGCTGCAGAGATTGAGGGAGTATCTGAGGCTCCTGAGACTGTTCCTCACCAGCTTCTGGTTGAGGGAATCGGAGGAAGAACCGTAGAGGATGTATTCGGTCTCCAGCTTGAGCAGGGTATCGTCCCTCGTCTCCGAAAGATCGGAGCAGCAGGAGAGTATGTATTCTCCCAGAGCGACGTCGCCTAAAGAAAGATCCGCGATACCGCCGGAAAAGAGAAGTATCCCCCTTCCCTTATACCCCAGCAGGGCGGAGGGAAGCTTCTTTTTCAGGGACGCGGGAACAGAGGCCTTGCTCTGCGCTTTCTCGCTCCCTTCCTTAGAGGCTTCTTTCAGCCTGCTTCTGAGCTGCCTCGCCTGTTTTCGTCTTTCCCTTTCTTCACCCTCGGATTCATCCTGCGCGGCGTCTCCTCCTATCTCGCTGAGTTTCCTCTCTATCTCATCGAGGCTGTATCTCTCGCTGAGCCGGCCCGTTATCCCTTTCAGCATCTCGCCCAGCCTTCCGCCGTCAAGAAGCTCCTGAGCGGCCTTGAGAGCCCCTGTCTTTTCTATCTGCTCCAGGAACATCTCCGTGTTAAGGCCGGGATACTGCTCCGTTCTCACCCTCGCTTCCGCGCATTCCAGGCGCAGAGCCGCGGAGGAAAAGCTCAGATCGGTCCTCAGGTAGAATTCCGCCAGCTCCGAGAGCTCGTCCTCATACGATCTGATCATGAAGAGACCGTATCTGTCGAAGAGCTCTTTTTTGTATTCGGAAAGAAGGGAGCGTCCGGTCAGAAAGCAGAGATTCTCGGCGCAGCTCTCGGCTGCGGCGGAGGCCGAGACCTCCGCGAAGACAAGGGTGAGCAGTATCAATGAGCTCAATATCAGCACGAGGAATACCGAACTGAAGCCCTTCCTCATCTGAAGATCCACCTGCCTCTCATTATGTCTTCCGCGGAGACGGTCTCGTCCTCACAGCTCTCCCTCGCGGCCAGAGCGTGGGCGGCGCTGCTGCTCACGACCTTACCGCTCATGTCGGAGCCTATGGAGATGAGGCCCGCGATGATGAGTATGATGAGCGGATAGATGAGAGCCGCCTCGACCGCCGAACTGCCGCTCCTGGGCCCCATCAGAATTTGGCCCCGTTGAGGGACTTGAACACCGTATTGACGAAGTTGGTGATCTGCGTCTTGAACAGCAGACCCAGGGTCACGGCGATCGCGATCAGTATCGCCACCTGGACGAGCTCCATGCCGGACTTTCCTTTTTCCAGTTCATTCTTAAGTCTCAGAGTCAGTTCTTTCATTTTCTTTTCCTTTCTTCTGTTTTATCATTGCGATAAGTTGTTTATTCACATCCCTATGAGAACAGGGCCCGCGGCGATGGCAAGCAGCGATATCAGAAGGAGCATCAAAGGCATGCAGAGCCTGGTCTCAAGCTCTCTCGCTTTTCCTTTTGCTCTGTTGAGCCTGCTGTCGTGCATCCTGCCGCTCTCGGCGCTCAGCTTCTGCGAGAGTCCGCTGCCCCTCAGGCTCCCGTCTCTTATGAGAGAGGCGAATCTTATGAGCTCCCTGCTCCCGGTCGTTATCGAGTATGAATAAAAGGACTGGATGAAGGAGGCGTTGCTGCGATCGCATTCCTCCTTAATGTCCGCCATCGCCCTGAAGAGGGGTCCTCTCTCCCTTCCCTCCGGGGCCGCTATCCTGTCGAGAGCCGCGCTCACGACCAGACCGGCGTCCAGCAGCAGGACGAGCTGCGTCATGACCTCCTCGATCTGGTCTTCGAATTCGGCCGCTTCTTTCCTGAGCCTCTCCTTAAGGCCGGAATACCTTCCCGCCCACATCAGGGCAGCGGCGGCGATGAACATCAACGCAGCCTGCGGGATGACGGCCCCGCTGACGGACATCCAGGTGACAGGCTCCCCCTCCAGCTCGGACGGGAGCATGATGACATCAGAGTCCTGGGCCGAGGCCGCGGCGGCCGCCGCTCTCGCTTCCGCCGCGAGCGCGAAGGACGGATCCGCGAGCGAGGGCATGAGTATGAATTCGAATATGACCTCTTTCGAGAACCGGTCCGTCATCATCACGCACTCGGCTCTCACCAGAGTCCCGTCTTCCCTGCCCCAGAGCCTCAGGCTCCCGTCGTCCTTAAGTATCCCGGGATCGAGGCTCTGCCAGCTCAAAAGCACCTCCTCATCCTCCCAGCGGTCCGGGAAGAACAGATCGCCGCTGACCTTATCAAGGCTCTCGCTGCCGCCTTTCACGGTCTTTCGCAGCCATTCCTCGCAGAGAAGGAATATCTCCTCCGCCCCCTCTTCCGTGAGCTCCGCGGGCTCTATCTCAAAAGGCGTGTCGGCTTCTATAAGTCCGTCCGCGCTCTCTATCCTGGCTTTCAGATCCAGCTCCAGGGCCGCGGAGCCGTGACCGGGCCTCGCGATCTCCGTCAGCTGCCGCGGTTCTTGCGCCGGCAGAAGGACAGCCGCGAGCGCGAAGATTAGTGTAAGCAGTAAGAGCGATTTAAGGCACTTCCTGTCGGCCCTTTCAAGCTCCGCGCCGAGGTCTTTCTTTCCGGTCCTGAGCCATTCATAGCTCAGGATGCTTTCGCGGCCCATGCTCTTAAGCAGCTCCGCGCATCTTTTCGCGCTCTTCGGCGGCTTTATCCTCATAGGCTGACCTCCGCGATCTTAAGGCTCCATAACAGCGCCAGGACCATCAGAGCGAGGCTCGACGTCATGATCATCCTGCCCGCCGGGGCTGTATACATGACTTCTATGTACGAATAGGAAAGAAGGTTCAGCATCAGCAGCACCAGGACCGGCATGGCGGCGAGGATGGCGATATCGAGCTTTCTCTGGGAAGTAAGGGCCTTGAGCTCATCCTTGAAGGCGAGCTTCTCCAGCAGGACAGAAGCGCATCTGAAGCAGACGTCCTCAAGGTCCCCGCCGTTGGTCCGGCAGACACGGTAGGATTCCGCGAACTGCTCTATCTCCCTGATCCCGCTCCTTTTGGCGAGATCTTCCCATAGCAGATCCAGGTCCTCGTTGACTTCAAGATACTGCCTCGACATGTTCGCGGCCTCGCGCGCTATATCGCTCTCCCCGCCCCATGAAGTCGCGAGCTGAAAGGCGGCGTCCTGCAGAGCGGCGGGCATCTGCCTGCCGGCGGCGACGGAGCCTGAGATGAGATAGAGCATGTCCCTGAAGCCCTCGGACAGCTTTTCCCGGCGCTTTTGCAGCAGATGCCTTACCCAAAAGCTTCTCAGCGGCAGGCTCCCCAGACAGCAAAGCAGTGATACCGGCAGGCTCCTGTAGAACAGCATACCGAGGAAAAACAGCAAAAGCGATGAGACTACATAATATTTAATACTGTCAACACCATTCATTTTGCAGACTCTGTAATCGTTCAAGACCTTCCTCACCTCCTCTCAGCATTATCTTGCCCGTATCGATCAGCCGGTTCCCGGCGGGACGGAGCCCCTGCCCCGGCGTATAGCAGAACAGCCTGTTGAGCGCGAAGCCCTCGCCGTCCAGGCCCGCCAGCTCGCTGATCTCCGTAACCCTCCTGTGACCGTCCCTGGTCCTCGTGAGATGGACGATGACGTCTATGGCCTCCGCGATCTGGGATCTTATGACCGCGGGAGGGAGCTCGGCCCCGGTCCTGGCCATGGTCTGGAGCCTTCCCAGCATGCCGGCGGCGGAGTTCGCGTGCCCGGTCGAAAGAGAACCGTCGTGCCCGGTGCTCATGGCGGCCAGCATATCGACCACCTCCCTTCCCCTCACCTCGCCTACTATTATGCGGTCGGGACGCATGCGAAGACTGGTCTTTATGAGGCCCTCCATGCTCACGCTCCCCCTGCCCTGGGCGTTGGCGTTCCTGGCCTCAAGCCTCACCAGATTCTCATGACCGCGTATCTGCAGCTCCGCCGAATCCTCTATCACTATCAGCCTTTCGTCAGCGGGGATGAAATCGGAGAGTATGTTGAGAAAAGTCGTCTTGCCCGAGCTGGTGCCGCCGCTGATGAAGATGTTGTAGCCCGTTTCTACCAGGAGCCTTAGGAGCTCCGCCGCCTGGGGACTGATGTCGCCGTTCTCTATCAGCTGCTCCATTGTGAGCCTGGCGCCCGAGAACTTTCTTATCGTCAGTATCGGTCCGCCTATCGCCACGTTCGAATTGACAGCGTTGATCCTCGATCCGTCCGAGAGCCTGGCGTCGACTATGGGACTGAGATCGTTTATCTCGCGTCCGACCTTCGCGGCCAGTCTCTGTATGACCTGGCTCAGTCTTTCCGGGCTCTCGAAGGCAAGGTCTGTCCGCAGCGTCCTGCTGTTCTTTTCGATAAGTATATCGCGGCAGCCGTTGACCATGATCTCCGTGACCTGCGGATCGTCAGCCAGATCCTGCAATATCTCCAACTCGCAGCGCAGCGTGCAGAAGACCATCCTCACGATCTTCGCTTTCTTTCTCAGGGGAAGATACGCAGTCGTCTTTCCCTCCATCACCGTGTCCTCGCAGAGCTCCAGGACCTCATCGTCGCCCGCGGCCGCGCTCTTCTGCATGCGGCCCCTTACCAGAGACGCCAGAGCGTCCACGCTTATCTTTTCATCCGATCGAGTGTTTTTCAGCAAGCTTTGCCACCTCCGAGCCCAGCTGTCCGTAGACGTCGAGAAAACCCGCGTATTCGTCAGGCTGGGGCGAAAAGACCTCAAAAACAGCGCCCTCATCCGCGGCTCTGCGCTCCATCTCCTTCGCGAGAGCGGCGCGGGACGAACTGCTTCTTTCCTCCCTTTCGACCGCGAACCTGAACTCGCACAGCGGGCTCAGGTCGCCGAGAGCGGGAAGACCGCAGGGAACGTCGAGTATGACGTGATCGAAGATCGAGGAAGAGCATATCAAGTCCATCAGGTCACGGAGCAGCTCCCCGTCCGCCTCGTAAAGAGGATTTTTCGCCCTGAAAGGACCTGTATGCCTTACCCCAAAGCCGTCGGTCCTTAAGGCGGCCGTGAGCGCCTCGCGGGAGGCCCCGCCCTGCCGCACTCCAGCGAGCAGCCGCAGGAGCAATCTCTCAAAGGATGAGCCGGCATCCTCTCCCGCTCCTGACGCGGGATCCGCGCCGCTGCCTAAAGAAACAGTCACATACGGATCAAAACAAAGAAGCAGGACGTTTTTCCCCCTGACGCGGGAAAGATACCTGGCCATGAGGGCGGCGCAGGTGGAGACGCCCTGTCCCCCGCAATAAGAGGTGAACAGGGTAAATACCGCGTTTTTGTCCGGCTCAAGAGTCCGAGGAAGGCGCAAAGAAACGCTGTCAAGATATCTTTCGTCGATGAGTGCTGTGATGGAAGAGGCAGGCAGGCTGCCGTCTAAAAGAATAGATCTGTCTTTATGAAGCGAAGCCAACTCGGGATCGTCGGTCACGATGACTCCCCCCGCCTCGACCGGATAGTCGCGCACGGCGAGACGCCAGTTCCGGCGGCTCTGTGAGAGCCTCTCCGCCACGGCGTCCCCGAAGGAGTCTTCACGGCATACGATCTGCACAGTAAAAGGATCCAAATGATCTCCTCTGTACCGCGTCGTTCTTACGACCAGATATTACCATATATGCTCTGATATGGCAAGAGTTATCTGAGAAATATTTACAATTATTTGATCCGGGCCCGAAAGCGGCGTTCCGCCGCGGCCGGCCCTGCTTCCCCATTCCGGACAGGACCGGATCCCGCTCCGCAGCCTTTATGAGCACGCAAAAAGACCGCGGCAGCAGCCGCGGTCTTTCTGTTCGTATTGCTTATGACCGGAGCCTCCGGTCATAAATTCCGGGCGTATCCGCTAGGCGAAATCCTTGTTCTTCTCGGTCGCGGCGATCACCGCCTCGAAGAGAGCGCTCCGGAAAGCCCCCTTTTCAAGAGTCCTGACGCCCTGGATGGTGGTCCCTCCGGGCGAGCAGACATTATCCTTGAGGGCGGCGGGAGAGACGCCTTCAATCAGCAGCTTCGCCGTCCCGTACATCATCTGCTCGGCGAGCTCGTAAGCGAGGGCCCTCGTGAGCCCGCAGGCCACGCCGCCGTCCGCGAGCGCCTCGACGAACATGGCGGCAAAAGCGGGACCGCAGCCCGAGACGGAGCTTCCCGCGTCGATCAGATGCTCGGCCACAGGATAGAACTTTCCGGCCTTCTCCATGAAGCTCAGGAAGAAGCGCAGCTGCTCATCGCTCACGTTATCGCTGTGAGTATAGAGTATGGCGCCCTCCCCGACCGAAGCGGGCAGGTTCGGCATGATCCTGATGATGGGATAATCCGCGTTCCCGGCCATGGCGGTGAGCTTCTTCATCTGCATGCCGGCGGCCATGGAGACCAGCACGAAGGGCTTTTCCCTCTTCGCGAGGACGGGGGCGATGCCCTTGAGCATGTCCTCCATCATCTGGGGCTTGACGCCCAGGAAGATATAGTCCGCCTTTTCGGCGATCTCTTCGTTTCCGGTAAAGCGGGCGCCGAGGCTCTCCGCGACCGGTCTTACCTTTTCTTCGAACTTGTCCGCGACCAGAATATAAGCGGGATCATGCTTCCTGCAGGCCGCTCTCAGCAGGGATCCTCCCATATTGCCGGCGCCTATGAAGCCAATGAGTGACATAGGTTGCTCCTTTCGCATCAAAATATCCCCGGCGCGGGGCCGGGGACGCTAATTTCTTAAAATTGCAGAGACTTTTCGATGTACGATCTCAGCTCCGCGACAGGTATCCTCACCTGCTCCATGCTGTCTCTGTCTCTTACGGTCACGCAGCCGTCGGTCTCGCTGTCGAAATCGTAGGTCACGCAGAAAGGCGTGCCGATCTCGTCGGCGCGGCGGTAGCGCTTGCCGATAGAGCCGGCGTCGTCGTAATCGACCATGAAATGCTTCGCCAGCTCGTCCCTGATCTCCATCGCTTTGGCCCCCAGCTTCTTGGAGAGCGGGAGCACAGAGGCCTTGATCGGCGCCATGGCGGGCTTGAGATGCAGCACCACGCGCACGTCGTTCTTCGCCTCGTCGATGACCTCCTCGTCGTAGGCCTCGCAGAGCAGGGCCAGCACGGTGCGGTCGAGACCGTAGGTGCTCTCGACGATGTAGGGGATGTAACGCTCGTTGGTGTAAGGATCGAGGTAGCTCATGTTCTCCCCGCTGTACTCCTGGTGGCGCGAGAGGTCGAAATCGGTCCTGTCGTGGGTGCCGTTGATCTCGCCCCAGCCTATGCTCGGGAAGAGGTACTCGATGTCGCAGGCCGCCTTGGCGTAGTGGGCCAGCTTCTCGTGATCGTGGAAGCGCAGATGATCCGCCGCCAGGCCCAGATCCTCGAAGAACTGCCTGCCGTAATTCTTGAAATACTCATAGTGTTCGATGTCGTCTCCGGGCTTGCAGAAGGTCTGGAACTCCATCTGTTCGAACTCTATGGTCCTGAAGGTGAAGTTGCCCGGGGTGATCTCGTTGCGGAAGGCCTTGCCTATCTGCCCGATGGAGAAAGGCACCTTGGCCCTCATGGAGCGCATGACGTTGAGGTAATTGACATACTCGCCCTGAGCGTTCTCGGGGCGCAGGTATATCACGCTCTTGGCGTCGTTGGTGACTCCGCGGAAGGTCTGGAACATCAGATTGAATTCGCGGATGTCGGTGAAGTCGTGCTTGCCGCAGTTGGGACAGGGTATGTGATGAGCCTTGATGTAATCGAACATCTGCTCCTTGGTCATGGCGTCGGCATGAGCCTCGGGATCGAACTCGTCTATGAGGTTGTCCGCCCGAAAGCGCATCTTGCAGGACCTGCAGTCGAGCAGAGGATCGGAGAAGGATCCCACATGGCCGCTGGCCTCCCAGACTCTGGGGTTCATGAGTATGTCGGCGTCGACCTCAAAGGAATTGTGCCTTTCCTGTATAAAGCGCCTGCGCCAGGCTTCCTTGACGTTGTTCTTGAGGCGGGCGCCCAAAGGACCGTAGTCCCAGGTGTTGGCAAGGCCTCCGTATATCTCGCTGCCGGGGAAGATGAAGCCTCTGTTCCTGCAGAGGTTCACTATCCTGTCCATCGTAAGTTCTTCGTTCATATATGCCTGTTTCTTCTTTCTTTATTCTTCAGCCTTTTTAGCCTCACAGCAGCACTCCTCAGCCTTCTTCTCGGCCTCGCAGCAGCATTCCTCGGCTTTCTTTTCAGCCTCGCAGCAGCACTCCTCAGCCTCGCAGCAGCACTCCTCAGATTTCTTTTCGGCCTCGCAGCAGCACTCCCCGGCCTTCTTCTCGGCCTCGCCGAGGCTCTCCATCTCGTCCAGCTCCAGATCGGAAAGATCGAAAT
Source organism: Bacillota bacterium (assembly GCA_016281165.1). Classification (GTDB taxonomy): domain Bacteria; phylum Bacillota; class Clostridia; order Peptostreptococcales; family Anaerovoracaceae; genus RGIG2707. The sequence continues at coordinate 17,722 of JAEEIC010000131.1, forward strand.
CATCGGCCTTTATCGGCTCCATCTTCGGGGCCCTGGACTTGATGTCGGCCGCCTTGCTCTTGGCCATCTCCACGAAGTCCTCGCTCTTGTCCTTGGCGGCGTCAACGAAGTCACCGCTCTTCTCCTTCACGGTGGTGAAGATCTCGCTGCCCTTCACGACCGCGGCGTTGAAGACCTCGGAGCCCTTGTCCTTCGCCTCGTCGAGCACGACTCCGCCCTTGCTGACTACGGTCTCCATCACGTCGCCGGCCTTCTCGGAGACGTTGACGACGTCGCCGTTCTCCTTGAAGAGCTCGATGCTGCACTTGGTGCCGAAGGCGGCGATGACGCCGGCCAGCATGGCCCAGGGGAAGAGCACAGTGCCGATGAGCCCCACGTTGACGGGCAGATTGAGGACGACGTCCTCGCCCTTCTTGATGACGATCTTGGCCACATTGCCCTTGCGCACAGCCTCCTTGACGTCGGCCACGAGCTCGTTTACCTTGGAATCCTTTTTGATATTGGCGTTGATACCGTCTTCTATATCAACTATCGCGTCGACCACATTGCCCTGGGTCTTCTCGAGGGCTTCCTTGGCCTCTCTGTAGCTGACGCCGGTCCTGTCCTTGACAAGCTCGATCTTATCAAGAGTGATCTCAAAATCTTCCATCGTATATATCTCCTTTCCCTGTTTCAAGGCAGCAGGCCGTCGCTCTTGAGGCGGTCTATGCCCAGATGATACGAAATATAAGAGCTTAAGAAGCTCCTGAGCCTCCCCTCGGCGGAGGACTGGATCTGGAGCTTTTCAAGGCTCTTCAAGGGGTGATCGTTTATGAACCCGATCACAGCAAGTATATCATCGCCGGCGCCGAAAATCAACGGATCCGGCGTTTTCTGCTCTTTGGCGCAGCTGCCGCAGACGAGGCCTCCCTCCGCGACCGAAAGGACGTTGCCTTCGGCTGTCTTCTCCCCGCCGCACCTCATGCAACTTCTGACCCCGACCCCGCTGCCCAGCAGCGAAAGAGCCTTGAGCTCGTAGGCGATGCTCAGGGTCTCGAAGCCCGAGCGGGCCGCGGCCGTCATGGAGAGGTACTGGCAGAGGAGCTCGTAGAGGGCCGCCTGGGGCTGGTCCTCCCCCAGCATGGCGTCGGTGAGCTCCAGTATCCTCGCCGCCGACATGTACTTGTCCACGTCCTCACCGATGGAATAATAACTCTCGATGACCTCTGCCCCGTTGATATTGTAGAGCTCGCGGTTCTTGAAGAGCTCGTATCTCCCGCGGCAAAAAGGCCTGATGGCGAGGCTGCTCTTGTTCTTTCCTCTCTCGCTCAGAGAAGTCCCGGCGCTTATCTTGCCGTACTTTTTGGAGAAAAGAGTGATCATGCGCCTGCCGCCCAGGGTCCTGGTCTGTCTTAAGATGACGCCTTCGGTCTCGGTATACATGTCTGTCCTTCAGCTCTCTCTGTAGCCGAAATTCCTGATGGCGATATCGCTGTCGCGCCATCTCTCCTTGACCTTGACGTGGGTCTGAAGGAAGACCCTCGTGCCCGTCAGGGCTTCTATCTCGAGCCTCGCGGCCTTGCCGACGCCCTTGAGGCGGCGGCCGTCTTTTCCGATGATGATGCCCTTGTGGGACTGTCTCTCGCAGTAGATGACGGCGCTTATGGAGGTGAGATCAGGTTCCTCTTCGTAGCTCTCTATCTCCACGGCGACCCCGTGAGGCACCTCCTCGTCGAGGTACATCAGCAGCTTTTCCCTGATGATCTCGCTCACGATGAAGCGCAGGGGGCTCTCCGTGATCATGTCGGGCGGGAAATAAAGAGGCCCTTCGGAGAGCTTTTCTTCGGTCATGCCAAGGAGCCTGTCTACGTTCTTACCGTCCGCCGCGCAGATGCCCATGACCTCGCCGAACGTCCCCAGGGACTCGTAGAAGTCGAAGGTGCGCTTGAAGCTCTCCGGATCCATCTTGTCGATCTTGTTGATCACGAGGATCTTCGGCGTTTTGACGTCCTTTAAGAGCTTCAGTATATGGTCGTCGCCGCTGCCCTCTCCTTCGTAGGGGGAATCCACGAGGAAGAGTATGACCTCGACCTCTTTGAAGGTATTGACCGCGGCCTGGGTCATGTAGCTTCCCAGCTTGTTGTGGGGCTTATGGATGCCGGGCGTGTCGATGAAGATGATCTGCGAGGCGGGCTCGCCCTCCTCCATCCTCGTATAGATGCCCCTGATGGTGTTCCTGGTCGTCTGGGGCTTGTCAGTCGTGATGGCGATCTTTTCGCCCAGTATGGTGTTGAGGAGGGTCGATTTGCCCACATTGGGCCGCCCGATGATGGAAACGAAGCCGCTCTTCATCTTACACAGCCTCCCGCGGCAGGCCCAGCTCCGCCATCACCGCTTCTTCTCTTTCTCTCATCGCGGCCTTGTCCTCTTCGTTCATGTGATCGTAGCCCAGCAGATGGAGGACGCTGTGGGTGAAGAGATAGATGAGCTCCCTTTCGAAGCTGTGGCCGAAGTCCAGAGCCTGTTCCCTCGCCTTGTCTTCGCAGATCACGACGTCGCCCAGGAAGAACTCCTCGCCCTCCTCAAGGCTTATCTCCTCTTCCCCCTCGTAGGCGGGGAAAGAGAGCACGTCGGTCACCTGATCGACGCCTCTGTAGTCTCTGTTGAGCTCCTTTATCTCTTCTCTGCCGACGAAGCTCACGGAGAGCCCCGTATCCCCGGTCTCAAGGCCTTCGTTCTCAAGGCAGAGGCAGGCGGCCCTGTTCATCAGCTCTTCGGTCTTTTCGTCCGGACGTTTCTCTTCATCAAAATATATGGTCAAGGCAAAAGCTCCTATTCTTCAGACCATTCGGGATGGCGCTGGATATATCTGTCGTAGGCGTTGACTATCTTTCTCACCAGGGGATGGCGCACCACGTCGGAGTCGGTGAGGCGGCAGAAAGCGATACCGCTCACGCCCTCAAGGACCTTCATGGCGTCCACGAGGCCCGATCTCTTCCCTCTGGGCAGGTCGATCTGGGTTATGTCTCCGGTCACGATGATCTTGGATCCGAAGCCCATGCGCGTCAGGAACATCTTCATCTGCTCCTTGGTCGCGTTCTGGGCCTCATCGAGGATGATGAACGAATTGTCGAGGGTGCGTCCCCTCATGTAGGCCAGAGGGACGACTTCTATGGTCTCCTTCTCCTTGAGTCTCAAGGTCGTCTCGCGGCCGAGTATGTCGTACAGGGCGTCGTACAGGGGCCGCAGGTAAGGATCGACCTTCTCCTGCAGGTCTCCGGGCAGGAAGCCCAGCTTTTCGCCCGCTTCGACGGCGGGACGGGCGAGGATGATCTTCTCGACGTCCTTGTTCTTGAGGGAATTGCAGGCCATGGCCACCGCGATATAGGTCTTGCCGGTGCCGGCGGGACCGACGCCGAAGGTGATGTCGTTCTTCTTGATCGCCTCGACGTAGTCCTTCTGGCCGATGGTCTTGGCCTTGATGGGCTTTCCCCTGTGGGTGAAGCAGATGACGTCCCGGGAGATATTGCTCTCGCTGTAGGAGATGCCCTGCCTGGACAGGGAGAGTATGTATTCCACCTTCTGGGCATCGAGCTGCTGGCCCTGCTCGACGGTGCGGTACATCTCGCTGATGACGGCCATGGCCCTTTCGGCCTCTTCTCCCTTGATGATGATCTCGTCGCCCCTCGCGGCGACCTGGACCTTGCAGTCGTTCTCGACCGCTTTAAGATTCGAGTCGAATACTCCGAAGACTTCCTCAGGCGAAGCTACCAGACCGGGGGTGAATCTCAGTTCGCTCAACATGACCTCCTGTGATCTTGAATTTGGGTGATGCCTGCAAAAAGAGCCTGCCGAAAGGCAGGCTCAAATCGTTTCTAGTATCTCTTGTTAGCCTTCTTGCGCGCAGCTTCGGACTTCTTCTTACGCTTTACGCTGGGCTTTTCGTAGTGCTCTCTTTTTCTGAGCTCGGACATGACGCCGTCTCTAGCACAAGAACGCTTGAATCTCTTCAGCGCGCTCTCCAGATTTTCGCCTTCCTTAACGACTACCTGTGCCATTACCGCTTCACCTCCTTGCCTTCGAGCCAGCGGCTCTTATCAAAACAAGAGTTATTATACACAGCGAGGCACAGGTAATCAAGATTTATTTTCAGTTAATTGAAAGTTTTTTGCTAGACCGTGGGCTGAGGCATGACGCCCTTGGGGATCGGGCACTTATAGCCGCCCGGCTCTCTCATCTTCAGCTCTTCCTTGGCCTTTTCGATGGTCTCGGGCGAATTGAGGAGATCGATGACGGTCGCTCCCATGACTTCGCCGGCGAAGAGGGTCCTCTTCTTGGCAGCGCTGCCTATGCCCTGAGCGACGTTCTGCCAGGAATGTCCGGGAGACCTGCTGCACCAGGTGGCGGTGTGCACCTGAGCGGTCGGGCAGATCCAGCTGACGTCGGCGACGTCGGTCGAACCGCCCATGGCGGGCCCTTCGACCGTGGGGAAGACGAAATCGATATCGTCCTGCTTGCACTTCTCGATGAAGGCGGCCTTCTCTTCCATGCTCATGGGGGCCAGCAGATAGGGCTTCGGGGTCAGGGGCTGGGGCACCGTGGTGTTGAGCCTGGCTCTGTACTCCGCTTCCTCGGGAGTGAGGGCCGGGATGGGCAGCTCGCAGAGGTTCTTATACAGGACCTCATTGAGAGTCGTGTTGATTATGGTGTTGGAGCAGCCCTTCATGAAGACCTTGTTGAGCTGGGTATCGGTCATGAGAGCGGCGCCCTTGGCGATGTTGTCGACTCTGGCCATCAGCTCCTGGACCTGGTCGTTCTTGGGCGATCTGATCAAGTATATGGCCTCGGCGTAGGACTGGACCACGTTGGGCGATCTGCCGCCGGTCTCGGTGATGGCATAGTGGATGCGGGCGTCGGAGGGCATATGCTCTCTTAAGAACTGGACGCCGATGTTGAGGAGCTCGAGAGCGTCGAGCGCGGAGCGGCCGTGCTCCGGGTCTCCCGCGGCATGGGCCGAGATGCCCTTATACTGATACTTGACCTGCACGTTGGCGAGGGAGCTGGTGTCGGCGACGTTGTTGACGCTGGAAGGATGCCAGGTTATGGCCGCGTCAAGGCCGTCGAAGATGCCGTCTCTGGCCATGAAGGCCTTGCCGGATCCGCCCTCTTCGGCGGGGCAGCCGTAGTAGATGACAGTGCCCTGACCGGGATGATCCTCGAGATATTCTTTTACGATGAGGGCAGCGGCGATGGAGCCGACGCCGAGAAGATTGTGGCCGCAGGCCTGATGGGTGCTCTTGCCGTTGGGGGCGTGGAGCTGGAACTCCTCGGGCACGTCGCTGACGCCGGCCAGAGCGTCATATTCGCCCAGAAGGCCGATGACGGGCTTTCCGGAGCCGAAGCTGGCGCTGAAGGAGGTCGGAAGGACTCCCAGGCCTCTTTCGACCTTAAAGCCGTGCGCCTCCATGAAATCGCTGAGGTCTTTGCAGGACTCGAACTCCTTGAAGGCAGTCTCGGAATACATCCAGATGCGGTCGCTGAGGTCGTAGAGCTCCTGACGGTACTTTTCCAGTGCTTCGATTGCTGCTTTTTTGTCCATATTTTCCTCCATTATTAAAGATATAACGGTTAGTGAACTTTATCGTTTAGCCCGGAGGCCAGTTCATGCTGCGCTTGCCGAGAAGGTGGGCGTGAAGATGCTTTACCGTCTGCCCTCCGTCCTCGCCGGTGTTGAAGACGACGCGGTAACCCTTCTCAAGCTCCAGCAGGGCCGCGATCTCTTTGATCTTCAGCATCATGTGGGCGAGGAGCTCCGCGTCTTCGGGGCCGGCCTCGTCAAGGGAGGCGATGTGCTTTTTGGGGATGATGAGCACATGGACCGGAGCCTGGGGGTCCAGATCGTAGAAGCTGTAGATGAGATCGTCCTCATAGACCTTTTTCGAGGGTATCTCGTGGCTCGCTATCCTGCAGAATATGCAGTCTGACATGATTATATCTCCTTTCTTCCGAAGACGCCGTCCGAGACGGGGCCTTCGGCAATAAGATCGACAAAGCGGTTCGTCATATCGCCTTCAGAGGCGAAATAGACCGGGGTGTAGTTGGAGGCGTGTCCCTTCCAGAGCAGTCTGCCGTCCACTTCCTCCTGTTCCTCCGCCAGGACCCTCAGCTTCTTCCCCTTAAGGCACTCCCGAAAGCTCAGCGAGACCATCTCGGCCTCCTCCAGGAGAATGCGGTTCCTCTCCTTCTTCACGGGAGGCGTGATCTGGCCCGGCATCCGCGCCGCTTTGGTGTAGAGCCTGACCGAATAGGGAAAACCGTGCACCTTGAGGAAGCGGGCCTTCTTCACCAGCTCCAGGCTCTGCCTGAAGTCTTCCTCCGTCTCACCGGGAAAACCGGTGATGATGTCTGTGGTGATGCCGTAATCCGGGTCGAACTCTCTCAGAGCCTCAACTATCTTCATGTATTCGGCCGCGGTGTAATGCCGGTTCATGGCCTTTATGACCCTGTCGCTCCCACTCTGCACGGAAAGATGCAGATGATGGCAGAGCCTGTCATATTTGAAGAGCTTCTCGACGTAGGACGCGTTCACGACTGTGGGCTCCAAAGACCCTATCCTGATCCTGAAATCGCCTTTCAGCGCGGAGACGGCCTCGATGACGCTGTGTATGCCCGAAGGCTCGCCGCCGCCGTTCTCGGTGCCGTAGAGGGCGGTGTTGATGCCGGTGATGACCAGCTCCCTGTAGCCTCTGCCGATGAGATCCTCCGCTTCTCTCAATATACTGTCCATGGGCCTGGATCTTACCGGTCCCCTGGCGAAGGGTATCACGCAATAAGAACAGAAGCGGTCGCAGCCCTCCTCCACCTTGATCAGAGCCCTGGTCCTCGATTCCGAGGCTCCGCAGCCTTCGTGATCGCGGTAGACGGTCTCTCTCACCCTGCTGTCTTCGACGGCCATGACGCGCTCCGTCCTGCCGTCCAGGAGCTCTTCGGCGAGCTCGACTGCCCTCTCCTTATCAACGGTGCCGAGGATGACGTCGGCCTCCTCTATCTCCGCGACCTCTTCGGGATTGGTCTGAGGATAACAGCCCATGATGATGGCGCGGGACGAGGGCGAGAGCCTCTTCATGCGCCTCAGGTACTGGCGCGACTTGCGGTCGGCCAGTCTCGTCACGGAGCAGCTGTTTATTATATATATATCGGCCTGCTCTTCTTCCGAAACTACCTGCCAGCCCCTCTGCCTGAACATGCCCGCGAGGAGCTGCGATTCGTATTGGTTGACCCTGCAGCCCAGTGTATAGAACGCTACCTTCTTCATATGTATCATTTTAACAAAAATCTCTATCTTCAACAATAATATTGAACTGATACGAGCAAAAATTATATAATCCTCTTGAACTTATCGCAGGAAAGGAGATACATCATGACAGGATCTGTAGCTATCGCAAAAATTCGTGAAGAAAAAGATAAATTCATCAAGCTGGCGAGCCAGATGTGGGAATGCCCCGAGACCGCTTACAACGAGGTGAACGCCTGCAAGTGGACGGCAGAGCTCCTTAAGGAATTCGGCTTCGAGGTCAAGACCGGCTACGCCAACCTGCCCACCTGCGTCTGGGGCAAGTGGGGCAGCGGTCGTCCGGTGATCGGTCTTCTCGGAGAGCTCGACGCCCTCCCCGGCCTCAGCCAGAAGGTATGCACCGAGAAGGAGGCTGTAAAGGAAGGCGCTCCCGGACAGGGCTGCGGGCATAATCTGCTCGACGTCGCCTGCCTCTCCGCCGCCGTCGGCATCAAGGCGGAGCTCGAAGCGAGAAAGCTTCCCGGCACCGTCATCTTCTTCGGCTGCCCCGCCGAGGAGGTCCTTACCGGCAAGGTCTTCATGGCCAGAGAAGGAGCCTTCGACGGGCTCGACGCCGCCATCGCCTGGCACGGCGGGAGCGGCAATGACGTCAGCACCGGCAACAGCAACGGGCTCAACAGCGCCATCTTCCACTTCAAGGGAGTCACCGCCCACGCCGGAGGCGATCCCTTCAACGGCAGGAGCGCTCTCGACGCCGCCGAGCTCATGAGCGTGGGCGCCAACTACCTGAGAGAGCACGTGACCTCCGACATCAGGATCCACTATGTATACAAGGAAGCCGGCACCGCTCCCAATATCGTTCCCGACAAGGCGTCGGTCTGGTATTACGTCAGAGGCGCCAGCCGCAAGAACATCGAGGAGACCTACGCCAGACTGGTCAAGGTCGCCGAAGGCGCGGCCCACATGACCGAGACCGAGATGGAGATCGAGTTCCTGGGCGGCTGCTACAACAGCCTGCACAACCTGACCCTGGCCAAAGTCGCTCACGACTGCCTCGAGGAGATCGGAGTGCCCGAGTATACCGAAGAAGAGCTGGCTTTCGCCGACGCTCTCAACAAGAAGAGCCCCAGATATGAGGGCCTCAAGCTCGCGGGCGCTCTCGACGCCGGCCCCATCGCCTCAAAGGTCGAGCCCTTCGTCGTCAATACCGGCGTCGGCGGAGGCTCCACCGACGTATCCGACGTCCAGCACATCTGCCCGACCGTCGAGATCAACACCGCCTGCTGGAACCTGGCCGCTCCCGGCCACAGCTGGCAGATCACGGCCTGCTCCGGCATGTCCATCGGCTTCAAGGGCATGCTCTACGGCGGCGAGGCCTGCGCCATGACCGCCCTCAGGATGTTCGAGGATCCCGAGCTGCTCGCCAAAGCTAAGGCGGAGTTCGACGAGGCCATGAAGGGCCAGCCCTACAAGTGCCCCATCCCCAAGGAGATCCCCATCCCCCAGCCCAAGCTCTAAAACTCCGGCACAGACCGGCTCAGCGAGGCCGGTATGACAAGACAGCAAGACCCCGCGCGCTTACCGCGCCGGGGCCTTGCTTTTGGATAACATAATAAGATTTATGTTAATAGCCTTGATGATTCATCGTTTATACTATCAATAGAAGGCCGCGTCTGGGCGGTTCTTCGTTCCGCTCATCTCTACTCAAAGCCTATTACTGCTTATCGAAGGGGAAGCCCTGCCAGACGTTCTTTCCCGTGTATGCGCGGGCCTTCGCTTCGCCTCTGATGACTTTCATGACCTCGTCGTGCAGGGTCTGCTGCTCCACCTCGCCCTGATAGACGGTGACGGGCGCGATCCAGCCGCAGCGTTCCTTAATCTTTTCCACCAGGTCGTCAAAGCGGCACAGCCCTCCGGTGAGGAGTATGCCGTCTACCCTGCCGCAAAGCACGGAGCTCATGGCGCCGATGTCCTTGCAGATCTGGTATATCATGGCGTCCCAGACCAACCGCGCCTTCAAGTCTCCCTCTTCGGCCATTTTGTGGACGACGTCGGAGTTCGCGGTCCCGAAGAAGCTGACGAAGCCGCCCTTGCGCCAGCACATGAGCCTCACCTCTTCGATGGAGTGCTTCTCGGCGTAGTCGAGCACCGCCATCACGGGCACGCTGCCCAGTCTGGTGGGTGTGAATGGTCCGTCTCCGGCCGATCCCACGTTGCAGTCTATCATGCGCCCGTTCTGATGCGCGGCGACGGTGACGCCGCCGTCGATGTGCGCGACGACGAAGCTGCAGTCCTCGTAGCTCCTGCCGATGTTCTTCGCGTGGAGTCTCGCGACGCCCTTCTGGTTCAGGGTGTGGGACTGGGCGTTCCTGTAGACTCCCTCGATGCCGGTGAAACGGGCGAGATCGCAGAGCTCGTCGACATTGGTGGGATCCATGGTGTACATCTTTCCCCCGAATTCGCTGCAGAGCTCGTAGGCTATCATCACGCCGAGCTTGGCCGCGTGCTCGCTGCCGCCGACCGCGTCTCTCGTATGCTCGTAGAGCAGCCTGTCGATGACGGTAACGCCGGATTCCTGCGTGCAGGCGCTGCCCCCTCTGCCGACGTAGACGTCGATATCGGCAGGCCTGAAGCCCCTTTGCGCCAGCATATCGAGTATCAGCTGTTTTCTGAAGGGGACCTGGTCGTTGACGGTCTTATATGAAAGGAGCTGGGGAGCGTCATGGAAGACGCTCTCTTCGAAGATCTCCTCATCATCCCTGTAGAGACTGACCTTGGTGGACGTAGAGCCCGGATTTATAATGAGCAGCAGCATAATTCCTCCGCGTCGGTGACCTGAAAGCGATATGTAAGTCAGAACTGTGTCCGGCAGCGGCGATCCGCGCAGACTCAAATATTTTACACCGTTTCCCATTTAAATAAAAGACCTTTATCGGCCGCGGGCCCCCGCTTTTTATCCGCCGTCAAGCGCCCTCTTCAAAAAAAAGGAGCCCGTCCCCGGCGATCCCGGGAACGGGGCTCAGTCATATACTTGTTGATCTGTCCTGCGGGAGATGTTTATTTCATCGCTTCCCTGATGACCCTCATGGCGTTGTTCCTGAAGATCATGTCGATCTGGGCCTCGGTGAAGGACTTCTCCCTGAGGGCTGAAGCGAGTATATCCATCTTAGTCGGGTCGCCCACCTCCAGCTCGCCTTCGATGCCGTCGAAATCGGTGCCTAAAGCGACGCAGCCGACCCCGCCGACGTCTGCCATATGGCGGGCGTGAGAGGCGATGAGCGCGGCGGTCGAGCTCTTGGCGTTCAGATCCTCATTGAGGAACTCGGGGCCGAAGTTGAGGCCCGCGACCCCGCCGGCATTGCCGAGGGTCCTGATCATATCGTCAGTCAGGTTCCTCTGATGGGGGCTGAGGGCGCGGCAGTTGGAATGGGTCGCGACGAAGGGCTTTCTGCAGATGTCGGCGACGTCATAGAAGCCGCCGTCGGACAGATGGCTCACGTCGACGAGCATGCCCAGCTCCTGCATATAGTACACCGCGTCCCTGCCGAAATCGGTTAGTCCCCTGCTCATGACCGCGGGGTCCTTCGAGTTGGGGGAGCCGAAGCAGTTCTCCATGTTCCAGGTGAGGCTCAGGGCCCTTACTCCCATATCGTAGAAGCGCCTGATGTTGTCCATACGGCCCTGCACCGCCCTTCCGTCCTCCATGGTGAGGACAGCGGAGACCTTTCCTTCGGTGAAGTTGCGGCAGATCTCGTCCGCGCAGGAAGCCGCGGCCGCGATGCCGCTGTGCGCGGCCAGGCTCTGCCTGAAGATGCGGGCGCAGCCTTCGATATATTCCTCGTCGCTCAGGGGCTCGGAAAGACCGAAGTACTTTTCCGCTCCCACCGGGAGAAGGAAGATGGCGAAGAACTGGGCCGCCGCGTCGGCCCTGTGAAGACGGTCGAGGTCCACGGAGCCCGGCATCGAGAAGATGTCGGCCTTTTCCAGGCTGTTCCTGTTCTTCAGGAAAGCGTGCATCAAAGTATCGCAGTGCATATCGATGGTATGCATCATGGTCCTCCTTATCTTTATTTATCGGCAGTCTCAGCCTTCTTCAGGTCGTTCCTGTAGATGAAGTAGCCGACCAGGATGGAGCCGCCTACGGCGACAGCCATTCCCCAGGCGAAGAGAGAGGGGAAGAACTTGTTGCATACGAGCCAGGCGCAGATACCGACGGCGATATAGGGGATGACGCCGACGAGGTTCTTTACGACGGCGGAGCCGGAAGCCTTGCCCACGCCCAGGTTCATGCAGATCATGGAGCCCAGCATGGCGACCACGCAGAAGCCGAAGGCGGAGAGCACGGTCTCGGGCAGGATGGAGATCACGAACTGGCCGGCCAGAACGATGGCGAGCAGTATGATCAGGTTCACGACGACGGAGGATACGATACCTACTACGGTAGCGACCTGACCGCGCGGAGTGGTGATGTCAGTGTTGAGGTTCTTCTGCACGGCTGTAGCGACGGGGAATCTCATCCCGCCGACGTTGCCGGACAGATAGGCGATGTAGGTACCGGCGCTTCCGAGGACGGGCCAGTAGGCCTCAGGCTCGCTGATCCACATACCGAAGCCGATGGCGGCGATGCCGCTTATGCCGCTGATGTAGGTGGACATGGGAAGAGTATATCCCTTGACGAAGAAATAGTAGAGCCAGGGCAGGAAGCAGAGCAGCATGGCTACGGCCATAGTGATCCTGCCGATGCGGTGTACCGCCGGCATGTAGCTCTCGCGGTAATCCTGCTCCGGAGTCATGTTCTTATTGTTGTTTTCGCTCATTTTGATCACCTTGATAATCCTTTCTTAAGTCTGACCGCTGTCATGCCATGATCATGGATGCGACCTGGCCCGCGACCATGCCGAATATCATGGCGATACCGATGCTGAGGCTGCTCATCATCGGGCTCTTCGCCTTGGTGGACGCGGACTCCCAGATGAAATAACCGAGCCCGGCGGCGATGATGGCGATGACCGAGGTCGGCTTGCTGATGTAATCCATGATCGAATAAGTGAGCAGGCCGAACATAGCGCTCTTGGACAGATAAGGCATGAAGGAGATCTTCCTGTTGGAGGACTTGCTCTTCTCTACCATGTTGTCAAGGGGCTTGAGCATGATGAAGGTGTTGATGAAGTAAGGAGCGCTGCCCAGTACCATGCAGAAGATGGCAAAGGTGAACACAGCGTGAGTGAAGCCCTCTCCGCCCAGAGTGACTCCGGCGGCGGAAGCGGCGATATTGGCCATGTAGAGCTCCCACATGGGGGCGCCGATGACTCCGCAGCGCATGAAGGTGGTGGCGGAGCCTACCATGGCGATGAGGCTCAGGGCGACGACTATGGTGTTGATGGAAGGACCGACAGCGGCCACCGCGCCGGTGCGGACGGCGCCGTTGATCTCGTCCTTGCTGATGAGATCATGCTTCCTGTTGAAGCTGAGCGCCAGGCGCAGGAACAGGAAAGACTGTACGAGTACCAGTGAGATCAGAACGGCCGCGAATCCCCACAGAGTACCGTTCATGCTCTGAATAACATCCATTAAAATGATTCCTCCGTAAAATAATAACTGTGTAGGTTCCGTATGACGGAACAAGCTGTTCTCAGATCCCTGCTCCGTGCCTATGAGACAGGACCTGCCCGTTCCTCCTTCCGAAAATATCGCTTGACGTTAAGCACATTAATTGTTAAGCTACTTAATAATAAGAGCGATGATCCGATATGTCAATAGGATTATTCGTTCCTTTGAAAAACTTCTGCACTTCGGCCTTTGTCGCGGCGGATATCAGGTATTTGATTTTACGCGGGCGATGTTGTATCATTTTTTGTATCGATAGATCTGGCGGTGAGATGGAATATGAAAAAAGAAGAACTGTTCGATGAGCTCTGGAGCCTGCAGCTGAGCACATATGCCGGAGTCCTGGACTATCTGTCCATACCCTTTCATTTCGAGGGTTCATGCTTATATCAGGCGGAGAACCATATCATAAACTGGATAGGCCATGAGCCGGGGATCACTATCTCCAAGCTGTCCGAGGTCCTCAGAAAGACTCCCAGCGCCTGCTCCCAGATAGTAAAAAAGCTCGTCGGCTCCGGCATCGTCGTGCAGATCAGGAACTCTTCCAATCTGCGTGTCTACAATCTTTACCTGACCGATAAAGGAAATGAGATCCTTAACAAGCAGATCGAGCAGAACAAACGCTGCCAGAAGATAATCGTCGATGTGCTCAAAGACATCAGCGACGAAGATATCAGGATCTACATGGAGGTCCAGAAAAGGATCAACGAAGGATACCGTAAGTACCAGAGCACACTGGGCGAGTGAACGGACCGCTTAGCCTTAAAGGATAAAAATATCCCGCCGGAGGACTGCTCCTCCCGGCGGGATCGTTTTTTGCGTCTGTATCAGGGCCTATTTGAAGAGGTCTTTGAGCGTTTCCGTGAATTTTTTCCTTTTTGAGTAACCCTCGGAGGCGCTGACCTCGCCGAACTGGCGTATCAGCTCCTTCTGGGCCGCGGTGAGCTTGGTCGGGACCTCAAGGTCGAGGACCACGAAGAGGTCGCCTGGGACGCCTGTCCTGACGTTGGGAACGCCCTTGCCTCTGAGCCTCATCACGGTCCCGGGCTGAGTGCCCGGCGCCACCTTGCAGCTGAGCTTCTCCTTCAGTCCGGGCACGCTGATCTCGTCGCCGAGAGCGGCCTGAGTGAAGGTGATGGGCACGGTCACGCGAAGATCGCTGCCCTTCCGCTCGAAGACCTGACTGCTCCCTACCGAAAGGACTATGTAAAGATCGCCGTTCGGTCCGCCGTGATAGCCGGGCTGTCCCTGGCCTCTCAAGGTGATCACCGAACCGTTGTCCACGCCGGCGGGGATATCGACGGTGAGATTGAGGGTCTTCCTCACCCTGCCGGTGCCGCCGCAGTCGGGACAGGGAGTCTCTATGACCTCGCCGGTGCCGCCGCAGTCGGGACAGTCGCTCACGACCTGGGTCTGGCCCCAGAAGCCCGATCTCACCCTGCGCACGCGGCCGCTGCCGCCGCAGGCCGGACACTTCTTCTTGGCCGTACCGGGAGCCGCGCCGCTGCCGCCGCACTTCTCGCAGGTGACGTCCTTGGTCAGGCGTATCTCCTTCCGGCAGCCGAACACAGCCTCATTGAAGCTTATATTCATGTTGCGGCGTATGTCGTCGCCCTGCATGGGACCGCTCGAAGCCCGGCCGCCGAAGGCGTCCCCTCCGAAACCGCCCATACCTCCGAACATGTTGAATATATCCTCAAACCCGAAGCCCTGGCCGGAGAAGCCTCCACCGAAGCCCTGAGCGTTGGGATCGACGCCGGCAAAGCCGAAGCGGTCGTATTTATCTTTCTTGTCGGGGTCAGAGAGCACCGAATAAGCTTCGTTGATCTCCTTGAACTTTTCCTCGGCCTTTTTATCGCCCGGATTCCTGTCCGGATGATACTTCATGGCCATCTTTCTGTACGCGGATTTTATCGCGGATTCGTCGGCGCCCTTCTGCAGGCCCAGCACCTCATAATAATCGCGTTTTTCCTCTGCCATCTTGTACTCCGTATCCTGACACAGCCCCTGCCTAAAGACAGGGGCCTATCAGTCAGTTATTTTCGCGTCCGTTCCTGCATATCAGGTCCGTCCGTCTTTTTTAGGGGTTCTTCTTGTCGTCGTCGACGACCTCAAAGTCGGCGTCGACCACATTGTCGTCATTCTTCTGGCTCTGGCCGGCACCCTTGAACGCGTCGCCGAAATTGAAGTTCTTGAAGGCGTTGGGATCAAAGCCCTGTCCGCCCATGTTGGGGTTAAAGCCCGCGCCGCCCATATTCGGTCCGCCCTGAGCGCCCTGCTGCTGGGCAGCCTGCTCGTAGAGCTTGGTGCTTATGACGTGGTACTCCTGGGTGAGAGCCTCGATCTTGGCCTTGATCTCATCGGTGTTGCCGGCCTCCATCGCCTTGGAGAGCTCGTCCTTGGCGGCGTTGATCTTCGAGACCTCGTCGGGCGAGAGCTTGCCCTCGAGCTCCTTGAGGTTCTTCTCGGTCTCGTAGACCAGAGTCTCAGCCTGGTTGCGGACCTCTACCCTCTCCTTGTTGGCCTTGTCGGCCTCGGCGTACTGCTCGGCCTCCTTGACCTTCTGCTTGATCTCGTCCTCAGAGAGCTTGGTGGACGAGGTGATGGTTATGCTCTGCTCCTTGCCGGTGCCCAGATCCTTGGCGCTGACGTTGACTATGCCGTTGGCGTCGATATTGAAGGTGACTTCGATCTGAGGGATCCCGCGGGGGGCTGGGGGTATGCCGGAGAGCTGGAAGCGTCCGAGGGTTATATTGTCCGCGGCCATCTGGCGCTCGCCCTGCATCACGTGGATGTCGACCGCGCTCTGGTTATCTGCCGCGGTGGAGAAGATCTGGCTCTTCTTGCAGGGTATGGTGGTGTTCCTCTCTATGAGCCTGGTGGCTACGCCGCCCAGAGTCTCGATGGAAAGAGACAGCGGGGTGACGTCCAGCAGCAGTATATCCTTGACCTCGCCGGTGAGGACGCCCGCCTGGATGGCGGCGCCGATGGCGACGCACTCATCGGGGTTGATGCCCTTGAAGGGCTCCTTGCCGGTGACCTTCTTTACAGCCTCCTGAACGGCGGGGATCCTGGTGGAACCGCCGACCAGTATGACCTTGCTGATGTCGTTGTTGGTGACGTTCGCGTCGGCCATGGCCTTCTTCATCGGTTCGATGGTCCTCTCGACCAGGTGGGCGGTCAGCTGCTCGAACTTGGCCCTGCTGAGGTCCATATTGAGGTGGAGCGGTCCGCCCGCGTTGACGGTGATGAAGGGCAGGTTCACATTGGTGGTCGTACTGGAGGAGAGCTCCTTCTTGGCCTTTTCCGCGGCCTCCTTGAGCCTCTGCATGGCCATGTTGTCGTTCCTCAGGTCGACTCCGTTCTCCTTCGCGAACTGCTCGGCCATATAGTTGATGAGGACGTTGTCGAAGTCGTCGCCGCCGAGCTTGGTGTCGCCGTTGGTGGAGAGCACTTCGAAGACGCCGTCGCCCAGCTCGAGGATGGAGACATCGAAGGTGCCGCCGCCCAGATCGTAGACGAGTATCTTCTGCGAAGTTTTTTCCTTATCGAGGCCGTAGGCCAGAGCGGCCGCGGTAGGCTCGTTGATTATCCTCTTGACGTCGAGACCGGCGATGCGGCCCGCGTCCTTGGTGGCCTGCTTCTGGCTGTCGGAGAAGTAAGCGGGGACGGTGATGACCGCCTCGGTGACCTTCTCGCCCAGATAGCTCTCGGCGTCGTTCTTGAGCTTGGTCAGGATCATCGCCGAGATGTCCTGCGGGGTGTATTCCTTGCCGTCGATGGACACCTTGTAGGTGCTGCCCATGTGGCGCTTGATCGAGGAGATGGTCCTCTCCGGATTGGTGATGGCCTGGCGCTTGGCGGTCTCGCCGACCAGCCTCTCGCCGCCCTTGGTGAAGCCGACGACGGACGGGGTAGTCCTGTTGCCCTCCGCGTTGGCGATGACGGTAGGTTCTCCGCCTTCGAGGACCGCAACGCAGCTGTTGGTGGTCCCCAGATCGATACCTATAACTTTACTCATTTCAATTCCCTCCTGGGTCAAATTTTAACTTATTTATTGTGTGACGGCTACCATAGCCGGTCTTATGACTTTTTTATTGAGAGTGTAGCCCTTCTGCAGGACCTGGGCGACAGTGCCGCTCTCGAGCTCTTCGGACGGCACGTTCATCACCGCGTGGTGGCAGTTGGGATCGAAGGGCTTAGACAGCGCGTCTATCTCTTCCACGTGGTTCTTCTCCATAACATCCCTGAGCTGCCTGAGGATCAGTTCCATGCCTTCCTTGTATTTCGCGTCTTCTGTCTCGGTCTCCATCGCCCTCTCGAAATTGTCGAGGACTCCGAGCAGCTGCTTCGCGAACTCCTCGTTGGCGTAGGCGTAGATGTCGCTCTTCTCCTTCTCCGTCCTGCGGCGGTAGTTCTGATACTCGGCCATCAGCCTCAAGCGGCTGTCCTCGAGCTCGCTGTACTTCTGCTGCAGTTCGGCGAGAGGATCCTTTTCCGCGGGCTCCTCTTCGTTTTTTTCGGCCTCTTCGGAAGTCTCTTCTGGCGCATCCGCCTCATCCTTCCGTTCTTCGGCCTTATCCTCCTCCGGAGCCTCCGTCTCCTTTACTTCTTCGGTCTCCGGCTTTTTTTCTTCTGTCATTCTGTGCTGTCTCCTGTGATCTCAAATGTCTTGCTTATATTATCGGTCATGTATTTTATGACCGAGGATATCTCGCTGTAGCGCATCCTCGTGGGCCCGATGACGCCCAGCTTTCCGACCAGCCTGCCGTTGACGCGGTAGTCGGCGGTGATGAGGCTGCAGTCCTTGAGCTCCGAGTTCTCGTCGCCTATGGTGATGATCAGGCCGTTGTCGCGGTTGACAAGTACGCTGGTGATGTGATCCTTCTGCTGCAGCAGGTTCAGGAAGTTCCTCGCCTTCTCGACGTCGCTGTACTCGGGCATCGAGAGTATGTTGGTGTAGCCGTCCATGTAGAGGTCTACGTCGAGCATCTTCTCAAGAGTCTGCATGAAGCTGGGGACCACGGCCCCGGTGAGCCTGTCGAGAGCCGAAAGATCGTTCTTCAAGGTCTCGATGATGTCCATCGTCAGCACGTCGCTCACGGTCTTGCCCATGAAGTTGTGGGTCATGACGCGGGACATTATGCGCAGGTTCTCTTCGGTATAATGGCAGCCGAGCTTCACGGCCGTGTTGCTTATCTGCCCGTCGTCGGAGACTATCATGAGGACGACCGTCCTCTCGTCCACCGGCAGCAGGTTTATGTACTTGAGCCGGCTCTCGCTGCTGCTGGGAGTGATGGCGAAGGAGACCAGATTGGTGATCTCGGAAAGGAGCCTCGCGGCCTTCTCTATGGTCCTGTCGAGCTCGGCGGCAGTCTCGTTCAGGCTCCTGCTTATCATCATCTTGCGCTCGTCGGGGAGCTCCGAAGACCTCATCATCTGGTCGACGTAGAGCCTGTAGGCCTTGTCGGAGGGCACCCTGCCCGCCGAGGTATGGGGATGAGTGAGATAACCCATCTCCTCAAGATCGCTCATCTCGTTTCTTATAGTAGCCGGGCTCAGGCCCATATCGTATTTCCTGGAGATGGTCCGGCTTCCGACAGGCTCAGCGGAATATATAAAGTCTGCTACGATAGCCTGAAGGATCTGAAGCTTTCGTTCATTTAGTTCCATCTGTTCCTCCTGTCTTTCGTTTTTCTTGTTAGCACTCTTTGCTCTGGAGTGCTAACAACTATGATTAATATACCACAGCCTTTTTCAATGTCAACCGTTTTATAAAAAGAATATCTTGATGATTTGGTGAAGACGCTCTGGAAGGCGCATATAAAACGGCACGGCCCCAAGGCCATGCCGTCATTACGCGATATCATGTTTTTGAGCCGGTCCGGCAGCATTCCCGCCGTCCGCCCGCGGAGCTTTGGGCCCGCGCCCTTACAGCGCCTTGTCGGCGATCTCCTTCTTGAGCATGGCGATGAAGTCGTCCTTGCTGATGGGATCCATATCGCCCTTCTTGCTCGATCTGGGAGCGAAGACGCCGGTCTCGATCTCCTTGTCGCCGATGACGACGATGTAGGAATCTCTGGCGTTCCTGGCTTCGCGGATCTTGTATCC
>JAEEIC010000132.1 GCA_016281165.1 Bacillota bacterium
CTCGATGCGGGCAGCTATGTAGGCCGTGACGCGGTCCCCGTAGCGTTCCATGAGCACTTCAAAGGAGGCTTCGTCGCCGCTAAGAAACGCGCTGAACAGCTTTTCGTCTGTTATCATGTTTTCCATCGGCTGCCTCCTTTCCTATAATAGAATTATATATGAAATTAAAGAAAACATAAAGCGAATATACAAAAAATGCGCCCGGCATATCCTGCCGGGCGCGCCTGAGCTCATGTCTTGACGATATGGCCATTCAAGGCTCAGAGACCTTTACAGAGCCTGTTTCCTGATCGGTGCCCCGACCGGTGATACTTTCGGCGCTGCGAATATATTCGGCGGAACAGACTGCAAAGAAGATGAAAAATATAAATGCCTGAGATTATAAAGACCGTCTCCGGCGGGACGGTCCTGTTTGTGTCTGAATGCAGAACGACGGGGTCTTTGTATTCGTCAAGATTGACCGGAACTTCAGACAAGAAGATGATACTGTAAATATTTGGCATTGTCAATACATACCTGGTAATTATTTACAATATTTTCTTGCAGACGATCCGGCGCCTCCCTACTCTATGTTCTGCACCTGCTCCCTGATCTTCTCTATCTCCGCCTTGAGCAGGAGGACCTTCCCGGTGATATTGATATCGTTGGCCTTGGAGCCTATGGTATTGGCCTCACGGTTCATCTCCTGCACGAGGAAATCGAGCTTCTTGCCCGCGGGCTCATTCGCGGAGGCGATCTTCCGCAGCTGGCTCACGTGGCTCCTTAGGCGCACCAGCTCTTCGGTGATGTTCGACTTGTCGGCGAAGACGGCGGCCTCGAGCAGCAGCCTGTCCTCGGCCACGGCGGCGCCTCCTCCCAGAAGCTCCGCCATCCTCTCCTTCATCTTCTCAAGGTATACGCGCGAGACCTCGGGGGCGTACTCCTCGATCTCGAGGGTCGTCTTCTCGATGAGGTCGTTGCGCATCAGGATGTCGGCGATGAGCTTTGAGCCCTCGAGCGTCCGCATGGAATCGAAGCTCTCGCAGGCCCTTCTCACGGCCTCGGTGAGCTCGCTTTGGACCAGCTCCTCGTCTTCCTCCGCCGGCACCAGGGTCATCACGTCGGGAAGCGAAGAGATCATCCTCAGATCCACCGTTCCCGAGAGCTCGGGGATGCTCTCCTTGAGCTCGATCATCCTCTCGTAATACCTTCTGGCCAGGGCCGTGTCGAGCCTGACGTCGCTGTCAGAGGCGGCGCTGCTCACCACGTTGATGAGCACCTCTATCTTGCCCCTGCTGGTGAACTCCTTGACCACGGCCTTGACGGCCTCCTCGGCAAAGGCGAAGCGCCTGGGCATCTTGACTGTGATGTCGCTGTAGCGGTGATTGACCGCCTTCACGTCCGCCGTGACGGTCCTGAGCTCATCCTGATATATACCGCGGCCGAAGCCGGTCATGCTCTTTATCATTGTAATCCCTCTCGCTTTAGTGTTATTATTTCTTTTGATTGTAGCACAATAAAAGCGTAAGACCAACGAGGTTTTTTATGGCATTCGACGGAATAATGACATCGATAGTGGTAAGGGAATTGTCTGAGGTCCTCACGGGAGCGAGGATAGAGAAGGTCCAGCAGCCCGAGCCGGACGAGATGATACTGCAGGTGCATACACCCGCCCGCGGCAGGAAGAAGCTCCTCATAAGCGTCTCTTCCCAGGCCGCCAGAGTTCACTTCACGGAGCGCTCCTACGAGAACCCCGCCCTGCCCCCCGCCTTCTGCATGCTGCTCAGGAAGCACATCCAGGGCGGCAAGATCAGCCGCGTCTTTCAGCGCGAGACCGAGCGCATCATCGACATGGACATCGAGACCGTGAACGAGCTGGGCTTTTCGGTGAGCAAGCGTATGACCGCCGAGATCATGGGAAAGCACAGCAACCTCATACTGACCGATATCCAGAGCGGCAAGATCATCGACGCCATCAAGCACATCTCCGTCGACGTGAACCGTGTGAGGCAGATACTGCCCGGCCTCATATACGTCCTGCCCCCTTCGCAGGGCAAGCTCGACTTTCGGAGCGCCTCCGAAGAGGAGCTCGCGGCGCGCATAGCAGAGGAAAAGTCCGTCAGCAGAGCGGTCCAGGGCATAAGCCCGGCCCTTGAGAACCAGCTCTTCAGAGAGAATATGGCGGCGGAGGATCCCGCGGGCTGCGCGGCGATACTGACCGCTTTGAGAGATGATATCGCGGCGGGAAGGCTCGACCCCAGGGTCTATCTGCTGCCCGACGGGACCCCCAAGGACGTGCACGGCGTGCTGCTTCCCGCCTACGCCGAGAGCCTTGAGAGCAAGAGCTTTTCGACCGCCGACGAGGCGATGGACTGGTTCTACGCCAACAGGCTCGACAGCAACAGGGTGATGCAGAAGGCCCTGGATCTCACGCGGGCCGTGAACGCCCTCACCGACAAGCAGCTGCTCAAAAAACAGAGGCTGCTCGAAGAGATCAAAGACGCCGAGGAGTCTGACCGCTACCGCGTGATGGGAGAGCTGCTCAACGCCAACCTCCACCTGGCCGCTCCCGGAGCCTCCTCGGTCAAGGTCATCAGCTACTACGACGGACAGGAGACTGAGATCGCCCTCGACCCCCGCCTGAGCGCGGCGAAGAACGCCCAGAACTACTTCAAAAAGTATTCCAAGCTCAAGAGCTCGCGAAAGGAAAAGCTCGCCCAGCTGGCCGAATGCGAAGAGGAAATCGCCTATCTGGATTCCGTCTCGGGCCTCATCCCGGCCGCCTCCAGCTACGAGGAGCTCGATCTTATAAGGGCGGAGCTCACGCAGCAGGGCTTCATGAGAGCGAGGAAAGCGCCGCAGAAGAACAAAAAGCAGGGTCCCAGGCCCCGCCGCTTCAAGACGAAGGAAGGCTATACCCTGCTCGTCGGCAGGAACAATCTCGAGAACGACCACATCACCCTGAAGCTGGGCCAGAAGACCGACTGGTGGTTCCACACAAAGGACATCCCGGGATCCCACGTGCTCCTGGTCTGCGAGGGAAAGGATCCCGACCCGGACACCATGTACGAGGCGGCCTCCTGCGCGGCCTGGTTCTCCAAGGGCAGGCAGTCGCAGAACGTCCCCGTCGACTACGTGCAGATAAGATACATAAAAAAACCTGCCGGGGCCAAGCCCGGCAGGGTCATCTTCACCAATAACGGCACGGTATGGGTGGATCCCAGGGACCCGTCCGCGGGCGCGGAGGGCTAGTATACCTCCAGCCTCCCCTCCACACGGGCGTCGAGCCCGTCATGGGTGGCGAAATACTCTTCGACTATGTTGTTCATCGAGGTCGCGACCACACGCGGCCTCATGTTCTTTTTGACTTCCTCCAGGGGGACGCCGAAGAACTCGTCGAAATTCTTGTAGTGGTAATCCTGGATGGCGATCTTGAGCAGGTCGCCGTCTTCTATGTCTTTGCCGTTGAACTTCAGTTCCTCTATGGTATGGGTCGCCTTGCGGTACTTGATCCTCACGCCCTTGGAGTACTGATAGAACTCGGTCTCGCCCAGCCAGGCGTCGTCCCGCAGTATGTGCTGTATCATCCTCCTCCACTGGGCGCCGCTCACCTCGAGCATCCAGATGCAGTCGTCGAAGGGAGTGTTCTCGAGCATGTCCTGATACTCTATTATCGGTCCCAGGGCCTTCTTCCTGATGCTGCCCGAGCCCACCAGCATGATGTCGAAGCTGCTCTCCCACTGTATGGCGTCGGCGTAGAGATTGCCCATCTCGGTCTCCTGCTCGCGGGAGGGATGGGTGAGCTCTCTGGCCCAGCGTGTCACCACCCTCTTGTACTTGGTGTCGGTCTCGGTGCGGTAGCTGTCGAGCAGCTCCTCCATGACGGGATCGGGCTCGGCGGTCTTCTCGTTGATGGGCACGGTCTTCCACCTGAAGTCGGCGATCTTCTTGGCCTCGGTGTCGTACTGCAGATCGATCTGGCCGATGATGGAGGTGCCGGTGCCGGCCTGCACAATGGGCACCCCGTTCACGAACTCGGCTCCGCTCATGAATGTATGGGAATGGCCGCCTATGATCATGTCTATGCCCCAGTCGGGGTCGAGCATAGCGGCCAGCTCTCTGTCCTTCTCAAGGCCGATATGGGTGAGCAGCACGGTCATGTCGGTATGCACGGTGCGGTAATTATCGCAGATGATGCCCACCTCTTTGGCGGCCTGCCTGATGTCTATGAAGCTGCCGATTATCTTCTCGCCCCTGGTGGCGGCCAGGACCTCGGTCGTCAGTATGCCGATGAACATTATCCTCATGCCCCCTACTTCGATGTTTATATACGGAGTGAAGAGCCTGGCGTTGTTCATGGTGACGTATAGGTCAGCGTTCACGATGGGGAAACGCGCGCATTTCTCAAGGAAGAGCAGATGGGCGAGGCCGTAATCCACCTCATGGTTGCCTATGGTCGCCACGTCCGGTCTCAGATTGTTCATCAGGTCTATGGTGGAGAGGCCCTGGTATTCGGAGTCGATGATGGAGCCTCTGAACATGTCTCCGGCGACCGCGTAGAGCACGTTCTCTTTTTCCTGTCTGATCTTGTTCACATAGCCGGAGAGCAGGCTCAGACCGCCGGTCTTTGCCCCGTCCTTGTCCGTGGGCAGGAAATCTCCGTGCATGTCGTTGGAATGCAGTATGGTGAGTTTCTTTATGCTGTCCATTTCAGTCTCCTTTGATGTTCAAGATGGGGCGGCGGAGAACGGAAGTTCCGCTTCTACCTTGATTAAAACATGAAAACGTCCCGATGGCAATAAAAAAGCGCCCCGCCGGCAGGCAGGGCGCTGTTCAGCGGGCAGCGCTGAACGGAAAAAAGAGAAAGCTTTATGATGACGCCGCCTTATCGGCGAACATACACGCGACGCCGGGAGATTCTCTGAACAGAGCGACGTGATCGATCACGGCCTGTCTGATGGCCTCTTCGTCGCCTGACTGTATGGCTTCGAATATCTTCTTGTGCTGCAGCTTTCCCTTGCGCACCATCTCGTCGGAACCGTTCTCCTCGAGCACGCTCTGGACAACTTTATCAAGAGATTCGAGGCCTCTGGAGAGCAGCCTGTTGCTGCAGCCTCTGGCCAGTATGGTGTGGAAGCTTATATTGTATTTATCGGAGAGCCTTCCGGTAAGACCGTCTTCGACGTTCTGGGCCAGGAGGTCCATGAAGGCGGATTCCCTGTTTCCGGCATGCTCTCTGGCGCACCTGACACAGCCCTCGGTCTCGAGCAGGACCCTGAACTGGCAGAACTCCTCGAGAGTGATGCTCTTGGCTATGATCTCTATGCTGGGAGGATACGAGTCCGAAAAACGCTCCCTGAAGGAATCGTCGAGGGGAGACTCCTTGATATATGAGCCTCCTTTGGGCCCGCGCTTAGTCTGGACGACACCTAACGCCGCCAGCAGCTGCATGACCGAAACTATGGTCGACCTGCATACGCCGAACTGCAGGGCGAGATCGGAAGCGACCAGTCTGTCCCCGGTCTTGAGCTTGCCGGTGACCACGGCCTTGATGAGCTGCTCCGCGATCTGGTCCTCAACGGATTTGAGCATGGATGGGGTAAACAAGTTATCGCCGGAATCTGACATGGGCATTTCCTCACTCTTTTCTCAAATACATTATATGAGCAAAGGTCCGGTAAATTAAAGCAGAATCGCTTCAATTAAATGTCTATCATTTACACAATTGTCCTTGAATACAGATTTTGGCGACAAAAACAGGCATAAACTGTTTAACCAAAAACAAAATAGTAAAACACAGGCCGTATGATCAAAAGAAGTATCAGTTGAAATAAATGTTTATTATACTCACAATTGTGCCTGATGACATTTTTTCAGCGGAAAGGCAGGCGCAAATCGTTTCGCCAAAAACAAAAAATGTCGTTATATAATGACACCCCCCATTTAATGGTGACCGGCAGCCCTTAACGCGTCCTCCTGCCCGCGGCCCGCTTTGCCGCGGCCTCTTTACGGAGCCGCTTCGTCGTTTGGGGCTGCATCACCGACCGGCCGATGCGTGCGAGGGGCCTGCTCTTCAGCCCGTGATA
>JAEEIC010000133.1 GCA_016281165.1 Bacillota bacterium
ACCTGGCCTCCAAGCTGGGCCAGACCGCTCTGATGGGCCCCATCGCCGTCGCGGCTTATTCCTACATGTCGCTGGTACCCATCATCCAGCCCCCCATCATGAAGGCTCTCACCACCGAGGAAGAGCGCAAGATCAAGATGGAGCAGCTGCGTCCCGTCTCCAAGAAGGAGAGGATACTCTTCCCCATCATCGTCACCATCGTTATATGCACCATCCTGCCCTCTACCGCTCCGCTGGTCGGAATGCTGATGCTGGGCAACCTGTTCAGAGAGTGCGGCGTCGTACGTCAGCTGACCGAGACCGCCTCCAACGCTCTGATGTACATCGTAGTCATACTTCTGGGCACCTCCGTCGGAGCCACCACCTCTGCCGAAGCCTTCCTTAAGTGGGACACCATCAAGATCGTCGTTCTCGGTCTGGTGGCCTTCGCCTTCGGTACCGCCGCCGGCGTCCTCTTCGGAAAGCTCATGTGCAAGCTGACCCACGGAAAGGTCAATCCGCTCATCGGCTCCGCCGGCGTATCGGCAGTGCCCATGGCAGCCAGAGTTTCCCAGAAGGTCGGTGCGGAATACGATCCCACCAACTTCCTGCTCATGCACGCCATGGGACCCAACGTGGCCGGCGTCATCGGCACCGCGGTCGCCGCAGGAACGTTCATGGCAATATTCGGAGTAAAATAGAGGAGCATACAATGGAGAATATGGATAAGATCACTAAGAAACCGATCAAGATCACCGAGACCGTCTTGAGAGACGGCCCTCAGTCCCTGATCGCCACCAGACTTGGCACCGAGCAGATGCTCCCCATCGTCGACAAGATGGACAAGGTCGGCTACTATTCGGTAGAGTGCTGGGGCGGAGCCACCTTCGACGCCTGCCTGCGCTTCCTCAAGGAAGACCCCTGGGACAGACTGAGAAAGTTCAGGGACGGCTTTAAGAACACCAAGACCCAGATGCTTCTGAGAGGTCAGAACCTGCTGGGCTACAGACACTACGCCGACGACGTCGTCGAGTACTTCGTACAGAAGTCCGTCGCCAACGGCATCGACATCGTCAGAGTATTCGACGCCTTCAACGACCTGAGGAACCTCGAGACCTCCGTCAGGGCCATCAAGAAGGAAGGCGGCCACGCTCAGATCGCTCTGTCCTACTCGCTGGGCGAAGCCTACACCATGGAATACTGGAGAGACATCGTAAGACGCATCCAGGACCTCGGCGCGGACTCCATCTGCCTCAAGGACATGGCCGGCCTCATGCTCCCCTATCCCGCCTATGAGCTGGTAAAGGAGATCAAGGACGCCGTCGAGATCCCCGTCGATCTGCACTCGCACTTCACCGCCGGTCTCGCCACCACCACCTACGTCAAGGCCGTCGAAGCCGGCTGCGACATCATCGACACCGCCATGTCGCCCCTGGCGCAGGGCACCAGCCAGCCCGCTACCGAGGTACTGGTAGAGATGTTCAAGGGAACTCCCTGGGACACCGGCCTCGATCAGAACCTGCTGGCGGAGATCGCCGATTACTTCAGGCCCATCAGAGACAAGGCCCTGGAGACCGGCCTCATGAACCCCAAGGTGCTGGGCGTCGATATCAAGACCCTCATGTATCAGGTACCGGGCGGCATGCTCTCCAACCTGATGTCCCAGCTCAAGGACCAGCACGCGGAGGACAAGTACTACGAAGTGCTGCAGGAAGTCCCCAGGGTCAGGAAAGACCTGGGCGAGCCTCCTCTCGTCACCCCGTCCTCCCAGATCGTCGGTACCCAGGCAGTGCTCAACGTCCTCATGGGCGAGCGCTACAAGGTCATCAGCGGCGAGACCAAGAACGTTCTCGCCGGCAAGTACGGACGCACCCCGATGCCTGTCAACAAGGAGCTGCAGAAGAAGGCCCTGAACGGCGAGGAACCTATCACCTGCCGTCCCGCCGACCTGATCCCGCCCGAACTCGACAAGCTCGAGAAGGAGGTCGCTCCCTACAAGCAGCAGGATGAGGACGTGCTCAGCTAC
The DNA here is from genome assembly GCA_016281165.1 of Bacillota bacterium. Classification (GTDB taxonomy): domain Bacteria; phylum Bacillota; class Clostridia; order Peptostreptococcales; family Anaerovoracaceae; genus RGIG2707. The sequence goes on from JAEEIC010000133.1 coordinate 2,006, forward strand.
GCGCTCTTCCCGCAGGTCGCCGTCGACTTCTTCAAGTACAGAGAAGCCCAGCAGACCGGCATCGACACCAAGGCCGCGGACGACAAGAACAAGGCCTATCCGGTGTAGACCGATAACAGACGACACACTAAAGCCCCGGTCCCCCAAAGGCCGGGGCTTTTTCAAAGGAGAAAACGATGGATCTGACATTCAGAAAGGCGGACGAGGGCGACTGCGCCCTGATACTTGAGTTCATAAAAGGACTCGCCGAATACGAGCGCATGGCGGACCAGGTCGTGGCGACCGAGGAGCTGCTGAGGGAATGGATCTTCGAAAAGAAGAAGGCCGAGGTCATCTTCCCCTGCGCGGACGGGAAGGAAGTGGGCTTCGCCCTCTTCTTCCACAACTTTTCGACCTTCCTGGGCCGCGCGGGCCTCTATCTCGAGGACCTCTTCGTACTGCCCGAATACCGGGGCCTGGGCATAGGGAAGGCGACCTTGAAGGAGCTCGCCCGCGTCGCCGTCGAGAGAGGCTGCGGCAGATTCGAATGGTGGTGCCTGGACTGGAACCAGCCCAGCATACACTTCTATAAGCGCCTGGGCGCCGTCCCCATGGACGAGTGGACCACCTACAGGGTCACGGGAGAGGCGCTGAAAGAGCTTGCGGAATGAGGTCGTGAAGATGAGATGGTACGATGAGGCCGAAGCTCTCACCGAAGAGCTGGTCGGCATAAAGAGCGTGACCGAAGCCCCCGGCGAGGAGCAGCGCCTGGCGGAGCATATTTTCGCGTGGTACAAAAGCCTGCCCGGCATGGACGATCCCCAAAGCGGGAACACTGTCCTGCTGGCGCCGACCGAAGGAGATACCCTTAAGCGCTCGAGCGTGATCGCCCTCATCCGCGGCGCGAAGGGCGGCAGGAACCCCGAAACGGTCATCCTGCTGGGTCATCTGGACACGGTCGACGTGCAGGACTACGGAGCGCTGAAAACGCTCGCGACGCGCCCTGAGGAGCTCAGGCAGGCGCTCGCGGATATGGGTCCCGATCCCGGGGCCCTTGAAGACGTCAAGAGCGGCCGCTATATGTTCGGCAGGGGCGCTTTGGACATGAAATCGGGCGTCGCCGCCCAGATGTGCGTGATGCGCTATTTCGCCGCCCATCCCGATGAGCTCAGGGGAAACCTCATCGCCGTCTGCGAGTGCGACGAGGAAGGCAACTCCGCCGGCGTGTTCTCCGCCCTGAAGTATCTGGCGCGCCTGAAGGAAGAGCTCGGGCTCGATTACGCCGCCTGCGTCAATTCCGACTACTCCACCGCCGAGAGGGACGACGAAAGACGCTACGTCTACATAGGCTCCGTCGGCAAGCTCCTGCCCTGCTTCGCCGTCTTCGGGCGGGAGGCCCACGCGGGCCAGCCCTTCGCCAGCTTCGATCCCAACCTCGTCACCGCCGAGATCACCCGCCGCGTGTGCTACAGCGCCGCCCTCTGCGATCCCAGTCAGGGAGAGCTCACCCTGCCGCCTGTGTCTCTCAAGCAGAGCGACACCAAGGAGAGCTACACCGTGCAGACCGCCCTCTCGAGCTTCTCGTATTACAACGTCTTCATGTACGGCATGGGCCCCGGCGAGGTCCTTGAAAAGTGCAGGAAGATCGCGGAAGAGGCCATGGAGGCCGCGATCGCCCTCATAAAGGAGAACCACGCCGCCTGGCAGAGGATGGCGGACAGGGCCCTGCCCCCTCTTGCCTGGAAGACCAGGGTGAGGCTCTGGAGCGAATACCGCGCGGAGCTGGAAGAGAAGCTGGGCCCGGGCTTTTCGGCCGGGCTCGAAGCCTTCAGGGAAAAACTGGCGCAGGGCGAGCCCTCTTTGGATCTGAGGCTCTACAGCCTTAAGGTCTGTGAGGAAGCCCGCCGCCTTGACCCTGACAAGAGCCCCCTCGTCGTGATCTTCCCCGCCTCGACCTATTATCCCAGAGTCGAGATCAGCGGCAAGAGCGAAAAGGAAAAAGCCCTCATGAAGGCCGTCAGGGCGTCCGCCGCGGAGGAGAGCGCGAGGGCAGCGGCGAAGGAAGAAGGAGCCCGCCATCCCATAGAAGCGAGGATGTTCTATCCCTACATCTCCGACAGCAGCTTCATGTATGTCTGCGAGGGCAGCGGCGCCTCTGACTCCGGGGTCCTTTCCGCCGAGATGCCCGCCTGGGGCGTCAGGTACGAGCATCCCGAGGCCCTGATCGCCGCCGTCGGCGCTCCCGTCGTCAACATCGGCAGCTTCGGCTACGACGGCCACATGTTCACCGAAAGAGTCGAAAAAGAGCACAGCTTCGAGGCCGTCCCCCGCATGATCATGAGGACAGTGAGGGAGCTTTTGGGATAAGGATCCCAAGCAGGACAGACCGGACGGATCTCTGCCCGTCAGAATACCGTATTGCTGAAAAACAAAAAAACGCTTGCATTCCCGGCAAGAATGGGTTAGGATAGACACGCTAATTTGATATGGTCAGTCAAAACCGTTGTTTTGATGACTGCCGAAGTGGGATCCCGAAGGGGATATCTATATTCGAAAGCCGTCAAAACAACGGTTTTTTCATCCTTTTTTCGGCCGCAGAGCGTGCCACGACCCGCGGGAGCGGCGAGCGCGCCGGGAATGTGCCAGGACCTTCGAAAGAAGCGAGCGCGTCGACAGGCCGTATGAACGGGACCCTTGCAGAACGCGAAAAGGAGAACAGGAAATGACAGACCATATCGGATCGGAAATGAACGCTTGCATAAAGACCACCCTCATGATCATGAAGCAGGACAGCGGCCGCGGCGCAGTCGATGACGCCTGCAGGAGATTTCTCGCCGGCGCGGCGGTACTGCCCGGAAACGATATCCTGGGCTGGCAGATCGGGCCGGACGGCGGCAGCGGCGCGGCCTTCAGTGTCTTTTCTGACAACGAAGACATCTGCGGCCTCGATCTTGACTGGATCTTTTCCGGCATCGCCTGTTCGGCCGGTATTCCCGCGCCAGTCGCGGATGAAACGGGCTTTGGGGAACGCCGTCTGTACAGCCTCGTCAGCGCCCCGGCGGATGAACGCGCTTTTTACGATGAAGACGCGTCTTCGCGCCGATACGCGCGGGAGCTTTTTGAAGAGCTCGCAAGGATCGGCGCCCTCGTGCGCCTGACCGCCCGCGCCGCGGAGAGCGGCCGGCCCGTCGGCCATGTGCTCATCAGCCTCCCCTGCGCGATGCCACTCAGACTGCGTACGATGATCTCGCTCGCGTTCCCCCGCCTCGAAGCGGAAGAAGCCGGCCCGGCCGTGGGCGGTGCCGCGGACCGCCCCGCTTTAGGGGAAGTACATCTGCGGGACGTCATGCAGACCCTTTTCCTCATCCTCTCGGAAAGGCGCGCCGAGGCGTCCGCGAAGGCCGCGCCGGAAGCGGAAGAGGATACCTTCGGTGACTTTACCCCCATCGAAGACCTCGATCTCTCGATCCGCTCATACAACTGCCTCAAAAGAGCGGGGATCCATACAGCGGAAGAGCTCCTTGCCATGAGCGATGAAGAGCTCCGGTCCGTAAGGAACCTCGGCCGCAAAGGATATGACGAGATCAGGCAGAAGCTCGCCGGGCTCGATATGCCGGCAGCCCCAATCCTGACTGAAGAAAGCGGCGCGACCGGCCTGGATGATCTCATAGGCCTTGAAGGCGTCAAAGAGCAGGTCAGGAAGATCTCCGCCTACGCCCGCCTGAAAAAAGACCTCGGCGACAGGGGCGAAAAGCTGTGCCTGTCCCTGAACATGGGATTCATCGGCGCTCCCGGAACGGCCAAGACCACTGTCGCGCGCATACTCGCGGAGGAATTCCGCAGAGCGGGCCTTCTCGCGAGCGGGACGCCCCTTGAGGCCGGACGGGCGGACCTCGTGGGACGTTATGTCGGCGAGACCGCGATAAAGGTCAGGGACGTGTTCAGGAGAGCCGAAGGGAAGCTCCTGTTCATAGACGAAGCCTACTCGCTCATCGACGACAGGGACGGCTCCTTCGGCGACGAAGCCATAAACACCATCGTCCAGGAGATGGAGAACAGGCGCGGGGATACCGTCGTGGTCTTCGCCGGTTACCCGGACCGGATGAAGGAGTTCTTTTCCAGGAATCCCGGTCTCAGATCGAGGGTCCCCTTCATACTGGATTTCGCGGATTATTCCGCGGAAGAGCTGCGCAGTATAGCGGTCCTGGAAGCGGAGAAAAGAGGCTTCTCCTATGATCCCGAAGCGATGGAAAGGCTGCTCTCCCTTTGCGAAACAGAAGCGGCAAAGCCCCTGAACGGGAACGGCCGCTTCGCCAGGAACCTGACGGAGAGCGCCATACTCAACTACGCGTCAAGAGTGTACAGAGAAGAGAGCAGGCGCGAAAACACGGAGCTCGTCTTGAAAGCGGAAGACCTGCCGTCCCTGAGCCACGCGAAAGGCGCATCAAACGTCAGGACCATAGGTTTCGCCGTATAGCCCTGAGCCGGAGCCCCGGGATACGCTGCCGCGTCCTCCGATATCTTTTACACAAAGCGCCGGCTCTGAGCGGTCTTCCGGCTCCTGCGGGCCCTTGCCTTAAAGCCGACTTTGATATAAAATAATTGTGTATGGACCATATCAACCGTCACCCC
>JAEEIC010000018.1 GCA_016281165.1 Bacillota bacterium
CCCATCGACGAGGCCAAGCTCATCGAGGAGAAGTACAAGAACGGCGAGACCGCTTCCGTGAGCGAAGAGCTCGAAGCTCTCAAGAAGGAGCTGGGACTGACCGAGGAGTAGGTCCTTAAGGATCAACAGCATCCGGCGAAGGCCGGCTGAAGGGTAAAAGAAGCCCCGGGGCGTACGCTCCGGGGCTTTTCGTCTCAGCGCTCTTCGGGGGGAAAGCTCTCCCAGGACAGGGCCTTGCCGTCCTCAAAAGTGACGACGTAGCCCTTGCCGTTCTCGGGCTGCCACATGTAGAACTCCCTGTTCTCGCCGGGAAAGAGCTCGCTCATGATGACCCCGATGGGGCCGCCGTGTATCACGATCATGAAGTCGCGGCCTTTGCTTATGAGGTCGTTAAAAGAAGCGAGCACACGCTCCTTAAGCTGCGCGAAGCTCTCGCCGCCCGGGATCACGTAGTCGTCACGCCTCTCCATCCAGACCGAAAACTCGGGCATCCGCGAGATCTCCTCCAGGGGCTTGTTCTCGAAGACGCCGAAGTTCCTCTCCATGAGGCCTTGCACCGCCTCGTGGGGGACGTCTCCGTAGAAGGCTCTGAGGGTGTCCTCGGTGCGCCTCATGCCGCTGGTGTATATGGCCGCGCCTTCGGGCAGGCTGTAGTCGAAGGCTTCGCCCAGGGCCTTGAGGTCTTCGAGCCCGCTCGCGCTCACCGGCCAGTCTGAGGCTCCCGCGTAGAGCTTTCTTTCGTTCGCTTCGGTCCTGCCGTGTCTTAATATGTATATCCTCATGGCGTCCTCTTTCCTTATTTTATCCTCTGGGGAAGGCCGCAGAAGATCCTCGTCACCGTATCGCAGCGCGCCGCGAGCTTTTGCAGGTATCTTCCGTATCCTTCCCTGAAGCGCCTGATCTCGGGGTCCACCGGGACGACTCCCGAGAAGATCTCGCGCCCTATGAGCACCGCGTCGGGGCGGAAGTCCAGAGCCGGCTCTTTCCCTTCCTTAAGGCAGCTTTTGACATAGTCCTCAAGGCCGTATACGCAGCGGAAGCTCGCGTCTATATCCGCGCCGCCGCCGCAGCGGAATATGTCGCTCTCGGCAAGGCCGTACTTTTCCTTCGCGTATTCGAGCTTTCCCTGGAAGGCTCCTCCGATAATGAGATCCATCATGTTCCTCCTGCCGCGCTCAAAGCGGCGGGCTCTCGCGCGGTCCCAAAATGCTTTCAGGCCCGGTGATCGTTATGTGCTTCGCTCAGATCAGCGCCAGGACGGCCGCGCCGGCCAGCTCTCCCAGGGCGATCGCGAAGCCCGATACGTCGCCGGACATCCCGCCCAGCTGCTTTGAAGCCCTGAGTATGGCGGCCCAGGCGGCAAGAGCCGCAGCGCCGGCCGCGGCGAAAGCCCCGGGTCCCGCGATGAGGGAGAGGGCAGTCATCAGGACCGGGGCGAATAGAGCGGGGCCTTTGGCCTTGCGCTCCATCTTCTCGTAGCTTGAGCCTTCCATGGGCTTCAAAAAGAATATGGCGCAGACGGAGCAGGCTCTCGTGACCGCCGGGATGGCGATGAGTCCCGCCCATTTTTCCGCCGTATCGAGCTCCGAGAAGACCGCGAAGCTCATCATGAAGAGCAGGCACAGCGCGATCACCGCGAAGGAACCCACGTGCGGGTCCTTCAGGATCTTTCTTTTATTCTCCATGTCTCTTCTCGAGAGTATGGCGTCGGAGCAGTCCATGAAGCCGTCCAGATGGATGAAGCCGCTGGCCGCGTGGGGAAAGGCGCAGAGCAGCGCCGCCGCGATGAGGGCGGGGCAGCCCAGCCTTGACAGCCCGAGGGCGAGCAGCCCCCAGCAGGCGCCGATGAGAAGGCCGATGAAGGGGAGCATGATGAGCATCCTGCCCCGGAGCTTCTCGTCCCAGCGTGGCAGGGGGCAGGGGACGGAAAGGAACATGCCCCAGGCCATGAAGAACGCGGTGATCCAGTTCATGCCGGCATCTCCCCCTTGTGGATCATATACTGCCCGCAGCAGACCTCGATGACCAGATCGGCGGCCTTCGCTAGGGCCCTGTCGGTCAGGGCGAGCTCTCTTCTGAAGGCTTCGGTGAGCTCTTCGTACTCTTCGGCGTCGGCGTATATGAAGTCGCTCACGAACACCGAGTCGGCGGCGAGGGCGGCGAGGGCGAGCAGCTCCTCTGAAGCTCTCGCCGAGCAGTTTTCGTCGACGCTCCCGTCTTCCGCGAACATCATGTTGGCGAGCAGGGCGGTGACGCTGTCGAGGAGGAAGGTCCCTTGGGGCCGGCCTTCGGCGCAGCGGGACACCAGCTTAGGACATTCAAGGGTCTCAAAGCCCTTGCCGCGTCTTGCGAGCCTGTGCTTTTCTACGCGGACCGCGTCCTCGCTGTCTTTGGGCACCATGGTCGCCACATAATACAGGGCCTTTCCGCCCGAGAGCTTTACCGCCAGGTCCTCGGCCAGGGCCGATTTTCCGCTTTTGCTGCCTCCGGATATAAAGACGGTCATACCGTGAAATGATCTCCTTTTCTGATCTCCTCCAGATAGGCGTCGTCGATGGAGGCTTCCGCGAAGCTCGCCATGCCCGCCGTGAAGGCGCAGGCCGCCTCGATGATCCTGAAGGCGGGCACGCAGCCGCTGCCTTCTCCCAGCCTCATGCCCAGATCGAGGAAGGGCTCAAGTCCTATCTCCCGCGCCGCCGCCCTGTAGCCCGGCTCAAAGGACGAATGGGAGGGAAACATGTATCCGGCGCAGGCGCCGCAGAGCCTGAAGGCGCAGAGCGCCGCCACGACCGAGATGAATCCGTCGACGACGACGGGGAGCCTCTCATTCGCGGCGCCGAGATAAAAGCCGCACATGGCGGCCAGATCGAAGCCGCCGAGCTTTGAGAGCGTATCCAGCGGATCCATCGGGTCCGGCCTGTTCAGTTCTATCGCTCTTCTTATGACCTGCTTTTTCCTCGCGAAAGCCCCGTCGGTGAGGCCTCCGCCCCTTCCCGTCACCTGTTCGGGCTCAAGGCCCGTCAGGACGGAGAGCACGGCGGAGGAAGTCGTGGTGTTGCCTATGCCCATCTCCCCGCAGCCCAGGAGCCTGACGCCCTGTTTTTTTGCGAGGGAAGCCATCTCGATCCCGGTCCGGACGGCGGCAAGGGCCTGATCCTTCGTCATCGCGGGGCCTTTGGCGATATCGGCCGTGCCGCGGGCGATCTTCCTGTCCGTGATCCGCGGGCAGTCAAAGGAGGCGTCTATGCCCACGTCGACTACGGTGACCAGGTCGCCGAAATGCTTCGCCATGGAGCTCATGCCGGTGAGGCCCTTCGTCATGTTGACGGCCTGGGCGAGGGTGACGCTTCTCGGCGCCGAGGAGACTCCCTCTTCGGTCACGCCGTTGTCGGCGCAGAAGACGGTGACGCAGGCGGGGCGGGGATCATATACGTCGAGGCCCGAGATGCCCGAGAGCCTGACGGCGATGTCCTCGAGCCTGCCGAGGCTGCCGGGAGGCTTGGCAAGCGAGAGCTGCCTGGCCCTCGCTCTTTCCATCGCCCTGGGGTCGGGCGGCTGTATCCCCTCTATGTATTTTCTGAGCTCTCTGTCTGTCATCGAAGTCGCGGGTTCGCCTGCCGCGCGGGGCAAAAATCAAAATACCGGTCCCGCGGGGGGACCGATAAAAATATATCATCAGATAAGGCAAAAGGCAAATCGCGGCGCTCTAATACATCCCCATGAGGCCGATGGCGCTCAGGATGAGGAAGAGGGTGACGACGGAGAGGCTCGAGGTGAGGACCACGGCCTGGCCGGCCAGCTCTTCGTTGCCGCCCATGGAGACGGCGGTGCTGTAGGTGTTGACGGCGGCGGGCGAGCCGCTGAAGACCACTATGGCCAGCAGGTCGGCTCCTCTGATGCCGCAGAGCACGGCGAGGGTCACGATGACGGCGGGCATGACGATGAGCTTGCCCAGGGATATCGCGACGAGCTGCCTCCTGAACTTGCCGAGGCTCGAGAAATCGAAGGTCGAGCCCAGGGCGAGCAGGGCGACGGGGGTCGCCATCGAGGAGAGGTTCTTGACCACTCCGCTCATGATGAACTTGGGCAGGGGGACTCTTAAGAGATTGAAGGCCATGCCCAGAAGGCTGGAGAGCACCAGGGGGTTCTTCAGGATCTTGAGGAGTTTTTGCGTCCCGCTGCTGCTCTTTCCGGTGTACTTCTCAAAGACCAGGGAGGAGCAGGTATTGACCACGGGAGTGATGACCGCCATGAGGACGGCCGTCATGCCCAGGTCGCCGGTGATGAAGCTGCTGACTATGGGTATGGCCAGCAGATTGTAATTGGCCTTGTGTATGGCCTGTATCACCACGGGGATCACCGTCCTGTCGCTCTCGAAGCGGGGGATGAGGGCGCAGAGGATGATGTAGGCGGCGATGGAGGTCAGGGTGACGAAGACCGCGATCTTCAGGTCGAAGTTGCTGCGAAGGTCGGTGTTGTAGACGCTCTGGAAGATGCTGATGGGCAGGAAGACGTTGAAGACCAGCCTGTTCATCTCCGAGGCCGCGTTCCCCTTCATGTATCCTTTTTTCTTGAGAAAGTATCCCAGGCTCATGTAGGCGAGTATGGGGAAAATGGCGTAGAATGACTGTATGACTGCTTTCATGGGCTTCTCCTTCCCGCGCCAGGCGGCGCACCCAGTCATTTTAACCCAGAGGAGGCATTAATTCAACTGCCGCCTTGTTTTTCCGCGAAAAGATATGGTATATTAAAAAAAAGGGCGGCCGGATCGCCGTCCGGGAAGGAAGAAGACATGTCACTTTTCGGTAAACTGATAAAGAACGTGGTCTCCGAAGCCGGCAAGGCTGTGTCCGACGGCGTAGGCAAGACCGTATCGGATCAAGTCGGCAAGGCAGTCTCCGATTCCGTCGGGAAAGCGGTCACCGCTGCGAAGGAAGCCGGCATCGATCTGGGCGAGGTCAAGTCCGCCCTCGAGGAAGCCAAAAAGAACGTTGAGGCCGCGGCAGGCAGCGCTGCGGGCGGCGTCGACATGAACGCCTATTTCGAGGAAGAGCTTCCCGAAGACAGCGAGGACGTGAGAGACAAGCTGCTCAAGGTGCTGGCGGAGGAGTTCCCCGCCTGCGAGGTCAGAGAGAACGTCTCCCCCCTCACCATAGGCGCCTGGGGCAAGCCCATGAACTATTCCATGGGAGTCTATAAGGACGGGGCTCCCGCTCTCTTCATCATGTTCTGCGGCAAGAACACCACCAGGCTCAGGGCCTACCGCTGGGCGAAGGAGGCCGCGGCAAAAGCCGGCGTCCCCATGATAAACTTCGTCCGCGACTGGCCGAACCGCTACTGGTATCTGAAGGAAAGGCTCCACAAGTACCTGTAGCCCCATAATACGCGAAAAAGAAAGAGAAACGCGGGATGTCCCGCGCCTGCGGGGGCAGAAGCGGGCCTCATCACCCATGGCTTTGCAGGCAGCCGTGGTCCGTTCATGCCGGTAACCAGCGCAACTGCGCTGTTCAAAGCTTTTTCTCTTTCTTTTTTATTTCCGGAGCGGCTCTTCGCGGGGCCGCTCCGAGAGAGGAAAACGCCGGATCATGAGTCTTCTGGACAGGCTCAGTCAGGAGAGCGCCTGGCTCGAATACCGCGACTACAAGCTGGTGCACAGCTGCATGACCCAAAAGGAATTCGATGAGCTCGACCGTTTCATCGAAGAGAAAAGGTATCTCCCCTGCGCGGAGACCCTCTGTTTTTCTTTGCCCGAGAAGAAGAGCATCAACAAATCCGGCGGCAGGAAGAGGCAGGTCTACATACTCCCCGAAGACGAGGCCCGCGTGCTCAAGCTCCTGACCTGGCTCCTGTACAGATACGACGCGTCCTTCGGGCCCTGCTGCTATTCCTTCCGGAAGGGCTATAGCGCCAAAAACGCCTTCGCCGACATCTTCAGGGTGAAGGATCTGAAGGATAAGTACGTCCTCAAGCTCGACATACACGATTATTTCAATTCCATGCCTTCGGCCCTGCTTTGCGAAGAGCTGGCGAAGGTCATAGACGACGATCCCGGGCTCCTCGCCTTTCTCACCGCCTTTTACAGCCGGGGAAAGGTCATCAGCGGGGGAGAGGTCATCGAAGAGGACAGCGGGGCGATGGCGGGCGTTCCGCTCTCGGCCTTTTGCGCCAACATCTATCTGGCCCCGGTCGACAGGGCCTTCCTCGCGCGGGGCATACCGTATTTCCGCTATTCCGACGACATCCTGATGATGTTCTCTTCCATGGAGGAGCTTGAACAGGGCCTTTTAGACTTCACTTCGATGATAGAAGAAAGAGGGCTTGAGCTCAATCCGGAAAAGAAGGCGGTCTCAGGGCCCGGCGAGCCCTGGGATTTCCTCGGCTTCCGGTATCAGGACGGAAAGCTCGACCTGGCCGGAGCCACCGTCAGGAAGATGAAGGGCAAGATAAGCCGCAAGGCCCGCGCCCTCTACCGCTGGCGCCTCAGGAAGGGGGCCGACTACGACAGGGCGGCCGCCGCCATGATACGCAAGTTCAATCACAAGTTCTACGCCTCCGACGATGAGAGCGATTTCACCTGGAGCCGCTGGTTCTTCCCGCTGCTGTCCTCGGCGGAGGGCCTTCGCGTCATCGACGCCTACATGATCTCTTATCTCAGATACCTTTACAGCGGCAGGCATTTCAAAGGAAACTACGCCGTCAGCTACGAGCATCTCAAGGAGCTGGGCTTCCGCAGCCTGGTCAACGAATTCTACCGGTTCAGAAAGGAGGAAGGGGAGCTCAGGGCTCCCCGGACAAAGCAATGAAGATGGGACTTTTCGACGTCATAGGGCCGGTCATCCACGGTCCTTCCAGCAATCACACGGGCGGGCTCAACCGCATCGGCTACGTGGCCCGCTGCTTCATGGGAAAGCAGCCTGAGCACGTGCATTTCCTCTGCCATCCCCTCAACGTCTTCTCGTACAGCGGCCAGCATTCCGACGTGGCCCTGCTGGCGGGCTGCCTGGGGATCAGGGAGTACGACCCGCGCTCGGCGGGCGCCATGCAGCTGGCGGTGGAGCAGGGGCTGAGCTTCGATTTCTCGGCCCTGGACGAGAGCGTCCACCGCAACGCCTACTACGTGCACGCGGAACTTGACGGATTCCCCTGGGAGATTGACGGCCTGAGCCCGGGCGGAGCCTTCATCGAGATCATCGCCGTCAACGGGGTCAAGGTATATTACGACGGCTCGAGCTGGGTCTTCTATCTGGCGGGCCATAAGGAAGGCCTTAAGGAAGCGGCTGAAAGAGCGGCGGCGGAGCTGGGCGTAAAGACGATCTCGATCTGCGCCGGTCCCCACGCGGGGCTCGACCAGGTCATGATCGAGACCGAGGAGAGCCTTTCGGAGGAGACGATGGCGGCGCTGGAGAAGGCGCTCTTCGCCGAAGGCGCGGTCATGAAGAGGGTGGTCCCTCCCATCAGGAGCATCGCCGTAAAGCCGGGCGCCGAAGCCTGCTATCAGTCGTTCGAAGAGATGCAGGAAGACGCGGAGAAGATCGGCATACTCGAAGCGGCCTTCAGATACGAGAACTCGCTCAGCGGCTCGAGCAGGGAGCGCGTTATGCAGGAGGCTCTTTTTGAGCTCGAGGTGGAAGAGATCTCGACTGCCAGAGGCCTTAAGGGAGACAACGATCTCATCGCAGGCTTCGCCTCCGGCAGTGACGCGAGGATGATCGAAGAGCTCGGCGCCTCGGGCAGGTCCATAGTCGGCCCCGTCTTCAACAAGGCCATGGCGGGAGCCGTGGCTATGGCTGAGATCAGCGCCTCGGCGGGCAGGATAGTGGCGAGCCCC
>JAEEIC010000134.1 GCA_016281165.1 Bacillota bacterium
CGGTCTTGTTCTGGAAGTTCCTCTCGGTCAGATGATCGATGAACTGCTTCATGAAGGGGAAGATGTCGCCGGCGTAGGTGGTGGTCGCCAGGACTATGCGGTCATAGCGGAAGGCGTCCTCCATGATCTCGGCCATATCGTCCCTGGCAAGATCGCTCACGTGGGCCTCTACGCCTCTCTCCTCGAGCTTTTCAGCCAGCAGCTCAGCCGCCTGCTTCGTGTTCCCGTAGACCGAAGTGTAGGCCACGGTGACTCCCCTGTCCTCGCTCCTGTAGGAGGACCAGGTGTCGTAGAGATCGAGGTAATAGCCCAGATCCTCGTCCAGGACGGGCCCGTGCAGGGGGCAGATGGTCCGGATATCGAGGGCTCTCGCCTTCTTGAGAAGGTTCTGCACCTGGGGACCGAACTTGCCGACGATGCCGAAATAGTAGCGTCTGGCCTCGCAGGACCAGCCCTCCGGATCGGGAGGAGCGTCCAGGGCGCCGAACTTGCCGAAGGCGTCGGCCGAGAAGAAGACCTTGTCGTTCTCGTCGTAGGTCATCATGACCTCGGGCCAGTGCACCATGGGCGCGGCGACGAAGCGCAGCAGGTGTCCGCCCAGGTCGAGGGTGCTGCCCTCGCTCAGGACCATGTTCCTGCCGGCGAAATCGGTGCCGAAGAAGTTCTTCATCATGTTCAGGGCCTGCTTCGAGGCGCAGACGACGGCGCCGGGGTACTTTTCCATGAACACGGCGATATTGGCGGAGTGATCGGGCTCCATGTGCTGGACTATGAGGTAGTCCGGGGTCCTGCCCTCAAGAGCGGCCTCGAGCTTTCCCAGCCACTCAGCGGTGAAATGACGGTCGACGGTGTCGAAAACAGCGGTCTTTTCGCCCTTTACCAGGTATGAATTGTAGGCCATGCCCTCGGGAACGATGTACTGGCCCTCGAAAAGATCGAGCTCGTGATCGTCGACGCCTATGTAGAATATGTCTTTGGTGATGTTCATGCTCTTCTCCTTAAAATGATCGTGACAGATAAAATACCTGACTGGATATTATAACACCCGGCCGGACCTTCTGTCTACTTTTGCGGTATGACGCGCGGCTCGGCAGGGCCGCCGGGCGCATCGCGGGCAGGCAAAGGAGCCCGCCGCGAGCAAACTAAAAAGGAGCGGACCTATTCGTCCGCTCCCCTTTGTTTTCAACTTGCTTTTTAACGCACCAGCGTCACGTTGCCGAGATCGTCCATGCAGACGGTCTTTCCGCTCTCCGGCCTGTTTGGATCGCTGAAGAGCAGGACCTTCCACATGCCGGCGCCCTCGTCCCTGAAGGTCTGGGCCAGCTTATAGCCCGGACATTCCTCAAGGGCGCGTTTGACGGGATCGAAGCCGCCATCGGCGGGACCGCAGAGTATGAAGCCCGAGAGCCTCGCGTCCCCGTCCTTCTTCGCGGCGGCCAGTTCCTCATCCCAGCTGAAGGTCCCCCAGGCGATCATTCCGGGAAGGGTCACGATCTGGTCCTTCGCCGGCATGGGGTCAGATCCGTCCAGCCGCAGGAACTCCTCCCACATGAAGGCGGAAAGATCTCTCATGAACACAGTCTTCTCTCCCTCTTCGGTCGAATAGGCCACGGTGAAGACTCCCTTTTCGCTGTCCCAGAAGCTGTGCAGGGAATTGGCGCCCCAGTCGTACCAGTCCCGAAGCCCCAGAAGCTCAGTATTGATGACGCCCCTTTCGATCGCTCCGCCCTTCCTTCTGTAAACGACGACCTGCCGCACGCCGTCGCCGCCGTAGACGCAGCTGCATATCAGCTCGGGGATACCGTCGCCGTCCAGATCTCTGCCGACGTCGTCTATCTCAAAGCCGAAGCTCTCGGCCGCGGGGCCGAGGGCCTCGGCGCCGCTGAGGTAATAGGTCCTGATCCTGTGGGCTCCTCCGACAAATTCCTCGGTATAGAAGCCCGAAAGGCCCAAAAGCTCCGCCTCCGTCTTCAGGGGAAGATCGGCGAGACGCCCGCTGAGGGTGAGGGCGAGCCAGCCGGCCGGCCTTTCCCGCTTCATCCGTGAGTCTCCGTATGCCTGATACTGCCTGCCCGCCTCGGCGAGCCAGGAGTCGAAGAGCTCCTGCACGCTTACAGCCCGGCCCGTGATCTTATCTTCCTCGCTCACTATGCCGTTCAGCGCGCGGAGCATTATGTGGCCCCTGAGGCCGTTCTGCCCGCCGGCCAGGAACTGCCTTAAGATATACTGCAGAGCGTAGTCGCCGTAACAGCTGAGCTCCCTCATCTCCTGCCCGTGGGCGGCGATATAGTCGCCCGGGTCGGAGGACCAGGAGGGCGAAGACATGATCTCGTCCAGCAGCTCCTCAACGGCCGCGTCGGTGTCGACGCCGAACCGCCTGACAGCCTTTTCATAGCACTGCCGCCGCAGCTCGTCCGCCCATTTCCGGGGGTCCAGATCCTCATCGGGGATGCTCCCCGGGAACATCGCTCTCGCGTCCAAAGGCTCGGGGCCGCTGCCGGGCTCCCTGTATTCCGCGAGGTCCCAGCTGCGGTCCTCGTTTTCGGTAAAGACGAGGGCGGCGGGGCTCAGTATGCCTTCGTCCGCGGTGAAGCTTTGGCCGCGGGCTTCGAAGCTGCGGTACAGGACCATCATGTACAAGGTGAGGGTCACGTGTCCCTCGGCGTCTTTGCCTGTCTCAGTCTCAAGTATGACGTGCCCTTCGGCGGGATAAGCCCCTTTGACCAGCCTGCCGTCGTTGCGTTTCAGTATGGCCAGGTCGATCGCGGTCTCAAGATCCAGATATTCGGGCGGGAGCCCCTTCATCAGGAGCCTGCCGTCATGGATATAGAGCTCTCCGCTCAGGGCTTCGGCGCCGGGATCCGAGGGCCGGTCGATCGGATAGAGCGTCCTCACCGCCAGGAGCTTTCCCTCCTCTTCCTTCAGCAGATAGTCGTGCCTGCCCCTGTCAGCCAGAGTATAAGAGCTCCCGTCCGCGGCGTCATAGACGACTATGCGTTCATCGACTATGCCGGAGCCTACGCTCACGCAGGTGGCGAGCTCGGGCAGGCCGTCGCCGTCGAGATCGGCGAAATAGGCGCTCCAGACGGGCATGCCCTCGATGACGGAGATCCTGATACCATCTCGCTCGACGCTTATGCTCTCAGGGCCCGCGATGAACGCCAGATCCGGGAAGGCTTCGGGAAGAGCAGTCCGAAGCTCCCCTTCGGGAT
Source organism: Bacillota bacterium (assembly GCA_016281165.1). Classification (GTDB taxonomy): domain Bacteria; phylum Bacillota; class Clostridia; order Peptostreptococcales; family Anaerovoracaceae; genus RGIG2707. The sequence continues at coordinate 3,213 of JAEEIC010000134.1, forward strand.
AAGAGCCGTCCTCCAGGTGGTCGAACCACCTGACTGCCTCTGTCCGGGCCTCAGCCCCAGCCTTTTCCGCTGCCGGGAGCGCTCCGCTCTGATCCGAAGGAGCCGGGCTCTGCGCGCCCGCCGTGAGGCCTTCCGGATAAGGCTGCAGTGAGACCGAGCTCACCTTCATCTCGGGACCGACCCTGACGCCCCCGTTCAAAAGGCTCCTGCGGACCTTCACGGGACCGCTCACTGTCATCAGCCAGCGGGATCCGTCCTCCGCGGTCACGGCGAAATCCTTCTCCATGGTCCTATCATCCGATCTGGTCTCGATGAAGCTCCCTGCGGCGATCCTGCTCCCCCCGATATCGAAGCTCTCCATCGCCCAGGACAGGACCTGCTGATCACCCGCAAGCCAGCCTGAGACTTCGGAGCCCCTTTCCGCCGGATCTGTA
>JAEEIC010000135.1 GCA_016281165.1 Bacillota bacterium
CCGGAGTCGATCTAATAATAGACGATACGCCCGAGGCGGTGATACTCTCCGGCTTCGACCCCGTAAGGAGGGAGATCGCCAGGATAGCCCTCGAAAAGCTCATCGTCGACGGCAGGATCCATCCCGCCCGCATCGAGGAGATGGGCGAGAAGTCCGAAAAAGAGGTCAACGCCATCATCAAGAGCGAAGGCGAGGCCGCTACCTTCGAGCTTGGCATACACAACCTGCATCCCGAGCTGGTCAAGCTGCTCGGACGCCTCAAGTACCGCACCAGCTACGGCCAGAACGTGCTCACGCACTCCATCGAGGTCGCCCATCTGGCGGGACTCATGGCGGGCGAGCTGGGCTTCGACGTCAAGCTGGCGCAAAGAGCCGGCCTGCTGCATGATATAGGCAAGGCCCTCGACCACGAGATCCAGGGCACCCACGTCGACATCGGTATAGACGTCCTGAAGAAGTACAAGGAGCATCAGGCCGTGATCGACGCCATGGCGGCCCACCACGGTGACTACGAGGCCAAGAGCCCCGAGGCCGTGCTCATCGCCGCAGCCGACGCTCTCTCCGCCGCGAGGCCCGGAGCGCGCCGCGAGACTCTCGATACCTACATCAAGAGGCTGCAAAAACTCGAAGAGATCGCCAACACCACTCCCGGCGTCGAGACCTCTTACGCCATCCAGGCCGGCCGCGAGATACGCATCATCGCCAAGCCCGACCAGGTCTCCGACAACGCCATGGAGCTGCTGGCCAGAGAGATCTCCAAGAAGATCGAGAGCGAGCTCGAGTACCCCGGCCAGATCAAGGTCAACGTCATCAGAGAGACCAGGGCCGTGGATTACGCGAGATAGGAACAGGGCAGAATATACGTTTTTTGACGGACCCGCAGAAATGCGGGTCCGCGGTATGAAAGGACGATATCTTGATATATCTTGACAACAGCGCGACCACCAGGCCTCATCCTCTGGTCACCGAGGCGGTCATAGAGACTCTGAGGGAGGATTTCGGCAATCCTTCTTCTCTCTACCGCCTGGGGCTGGCGGCGGAAAAGCTGGTGAAGAGCGCGAGAGCCAGCGTGGCGAAGAGCCTGGGGGCTTCCCCAGAGGAGATCTTCTTCACCTCAGGCGGGACCGAGAGCGACAATACCGCCATCAAGGGGGTCTGGGAGAGCAGAAAGAAGCAGGGCAGACGCGTCATCACGACTGCCGTCGAGCATCCCGCGGTGCTCGAATGCTTCAAGTGGCTCAAGGGCCAGGGCGCCGACGTGGTGATACTGCCGGTGGACGGCGAGGGGGTCGTCGATCTTGAGGCTCTTAAGGAGGCCCTCACTCCCGATACGATCCTGGTCTCCGTCATGCAGGTGAACAACGAGACCGGGGCCGTCATGCCCTTAAAGGAGATAAGGGACATCCTCGGCGCGGCGAAGAGCGGCGCTCTGCTCCACTGCGACGCGGTGCAGGGCTGGGGCAAGGAGGACTGCGGCGCGGCCCCGCTGGGAGCCGACCTCATCAGCGTCTCCGGCCACAAGGTCCACGGGCCCAAGGGCATCGGAGCCCTTTACGTGAAGAAGGGGCTGCATCTTCCCCCCTTCATGCACGGAGGCGGGCAGGAATCGGGCTTCAGATCCGGCACCGAGAACATGCCGGGCATCGCGGGCCTGGGCAAGGCCGCGGAGCTGCTGACCGCCGAGAAGGACGAAAGGCTCGTCCGCGTCGCGGCCGCGAGAGACCGCCTTAAGGAGGGCATTTCTTCCGAGATCGAGGACGCGGTCTTCAACGGTCCCGAAGACGCCTGTCCTTCGGTGCTGAACGTGAGCTTTTTAGGCTGCCGGGGCGAGGTCATACTGCACAGCCTCGACATGAAGGGCATATGCGTGTCCACCGGCTCCGCCTGCTCCTCGCACAGCAGGGGCAGCCACGTGCTCTCCGCCATGGGCCTTTCCAAAGAACGCATAGAAGGCGCGGTGCGCTTCAGCTTCTGCGCCGGCAATACAGTGGAAGAGATGGACTACGTGGTCAGCTGCCTCAAAGAAGAGGTCGCCGCACAGAGAAGGCTCAGATCGGCCTTCAGACGCAGGGGTCAGTAAAAGATGATAAACAAGAGCGAAAAGATATACATAGTCCGCTGCGGCGAGACCGCCCTTAAGGGGCAGAACAAGTCCTTCTTCGAGAGGATGCTGGTGCAGCGCATCAAAAAGCTCCTCACCGGCTTTGAGGGAGTCACGATCGAAAGAGTCGACGGGCTCATCTTCGTGCGCACCCCGCTCGAGGCGGACGAAAAGGAAGTCTTAAAGAGCATAGGCCGGGTCTTCGGCGTGGAATCCATCAGCCCCGCCTCCGAGATCGTTTTCGAGGGCATGGACGCCGAGAGCGCCCTTGCCGAGATCGGTCAGGCCGCCGCGGCTTTTGCCATGAGGCTCATAGAAGAGAGGAACATCAAGACCTTCAAGATAGACGCCAGGCGCGCCGACAAGATGTTCCCCGTGGAGTCCCCCCAGATCGCGAGGCGCATGGGAGCGGCCGTCCTCAAGGGCTGCAAGGTACTCAAGGTCGACGTGCACGAGCCCGACGCCACTGTCTTCGTCAACGTGAGACGGGGCAGGGCCTATATCTACGAGACCAAGGTCACGGGCTTCGGAGGTCTTCCCCTGGGGACCAACGGCAAGGGCCTGGTGCTGCTCTCGGGCGGCATAGACTCTCCCGTCGCGGCCTTCATGATGTCGCACCGCGGCATGTACATAGACGCCGTCCACTTCCATTCCTTCCCCTACACCTCGGAGAGGGCCTACGAGAAGGTCAAGGAGCTGGCCTCGATACTCGCCTGCTACTGCGGGCGCATCAGGATACACACCATCAATCTGCTGCCCATACAGGAGCAGATCGTGCAGAACTGTCCCGAAGAGGAGACTACCATACTGGTGAGGCGCTTCATGATGAAGATCGCCCAGAGGATAGCCGCCGAAGAGGAGAGCATGATGCTCATCACCGGCGAGAGCCTGGGGCAGGTCGCCAGCCAGACCGCGGAGTCTTTGGTCGTCACCGACGCCGCCGTGAGCATGCCTGTCATGAGGCCCCTCATCGCCATGGACAAGACCGAGATCATCGATATCGCCAGGCGCATAGGCACCTATGATATCTCCATCCAGCCCTACGAGGACTGCTGCACGGTCTTCCTGCCCAAGCATCCGGTGACCAAGCCCCGGCTCGAGCGCATACTTGCCTCTGAGAGCAGGCTCGACTGCGAAGCGCTGATCGACGCCGCCGTGGCGTCCGAGCAGATAGACGTGATCTACGGGAAGGAATTCTAGCTCCGCTTCTCTTTATATATCGAATGAACGGGCCGCCCGGTATGGGCGGTCTTTTTTATGC
>JAEEIC010000136.1 GCA_016281165.1 Bacillota bacterium
CTTTCCGCCCTCTCCCGCCGCTATGACGTGATCGCCTTCGGCATGGGCATCGGCAATACCGAGGGAACGAAGGACTCGCTGCTCTGGCTGCTTGAGAACTACCGGGGGATACTGGTGATAGACGCCGACGGGCTCAACGCCCTGGCGAAGCTGGGCCCGGATATCGCGGCGAAGAGCCCCGCCCGCCTCGTCCTCACGCCCCACCTTGGGGAATTCTCAAGGCTCTCGGGCCTCGCTCCCGAAGAGATACTAAAGGACAGGGAAAAAGCGGCGGCGGATCTCGCCCTGCGCTTTGGCGCCGTCGTGCTGCTCAAGGGCTCCGAGACCCTCGTCACCGACGGCAGCCGGGGCCTTATCTCCGGCAGCGGCTGTCCGGGCATGGCGACCGCGGGCAGCGGCGACGTGCTCTCGGGCATCATGGCGGCCTGCTGCGCGGCCTGTCCCGACGATCTGCTCACGGCGGCGGCCTGCGCGGCATATATCAACGGGCTCGCCGGCGAGCTGGCCGAAAAGGAGCACGGCGAGATCAGCATGATCGCCTCAGACACCGCGGGCAAGGTGGAGGAAGCGGTGAAGCTGGTGACCGCGGGGCTTTATCAGGACGCCGGACCCGGCCGGCGCTGAAGGCGCGGAGCGGCCGGCATAAGCTATGATCAAATAAAAAGGCAGCCGCGGGGCTGCCTTTTTCACGCGTTCTCTGTTCCGGATCCCGGCTATCGATACCTGACTCTTCCGTCCGCGTTCCAAAAAGAGGGATCCTCGAGCCCGAAGATCTTTTTCGATATGACGCAGTGCACGCCCTTGACCCCGTCCACGACCTGGGTGACCTCAAGATCGCCGGCGGCCGAGAGGAGCATTATGGCCTCGCCCGCGGCGAGCCCCGTTCTTTTCACAAGGAAGCTCACGCTCTCGCGCACGCATTCATGTACGGCCTCGTCAAGGTCCTCGTCCATGCCGGTGATGATGAAGCTGTCCGCCGTCTCCGCCATGGGCCAGCCGATGCTCATGTCTTTATGAAGCTCGAACCGCAGGGTCCCGGTAAGGCCGGCGGTCTCGATGGCGGTCATCGAGACCTCTCCGTTGCCCTGGGCCGCGTGGGCGTCGCCCGCGTAGAACAGGGCTCCTTCGGTCTGTACGGGGAAGAAGACCGAGACGCCTTTGGTCAGGTATTTGAGGTCGATATTGCCGCCGAAGCGTCCGGGAGGAGACGAAGACTGTCTCTCCTTCGGGGCGACTCCCATCACCCCGAAAAAGGGATCCAGCGGCACGCGCAGACCGCAGAGCTCCCCGAAGCGCCTTTCTTCATCATATTCGACCCTGCGGGCGTCCCTCTTTTCGGCCAGCTCGGGAACGGCCCCGCCCCTCGTCGACACGGCGATGTTCCCGAAGGGCAGAGTGAGCTCCATGTCGAGGATGCGCACCTCGAGCACGTCGCCCTCCTTCGCGCCTTCGATATACACGGGCCCGGTCATCACGTGGCCGGACCTTCCGGCCGGCTCCACCTCCTCAACCGAAGCCAGGACCTTTTTTATCATCGGGTCCCGGGTATCCAGGCCCCAGGCCGTGCAGTAGTCCCTGAAGCTGCCGGGCCCCGCCGCGATGGCGGAGACGGTCTCCAGCACTACGGTATCGCCCGGAGCGATCCTGAGCGCCGGCGGTATGGCGGGATCCAGCGTTCCCTTGAAGAGATGCTCTTTTTCAGCTGAAAGAAAGGATCTGCCCATAGTTCTTCACCGGTCCCGCCTAAAGCTTCGCCTCGACGCTCTCGAGGAAGTCCTCGACTATGAGGTTGTAGATGAGCGGATACTCGTAATGGCAGAGGTGGGTCCCGTGCTGGATGATCTCCCAGCGGCAGTCGGGGATGTTGTCGAAGAAGACCTTGTTGAGCAGGGGCGTCGACTCGTCGTCATTGCCGTGTATGGCCAGCACCGGCACGTTGAGGCGGTGAAGGTCGGGTATAGATGACCAGTCCTTCAGAGTGCCGCTGATATCGAACTCGCACTGTCCCTGCATCACGTTGTAGACGTGGGCCTCGTTCGCGAAGGAATCGGCGACGTCCTTCGGATAGGGGTCGAGCGAGCAGACGTGGCGCCTGTAGTACTCGGCTTCGGCGGCCTTGTATGCGGGAGACGAAAAGTCGCCGCTCTCAAAGGCCTTGTTTATGGCCTCCTGCATCTCGGCGGGCAGATATGACCTCAGCCTCTCGCCCTCCTCGCCCCAGAGCCTCATGCTGGGAAGGGAGCTGGAGAGAGTGACGCTGAGCACGCCCCCGCTGTTTCCGTGATAGAGCATGTAATGCTGGGCGTGCACTCCGCCGCAGGACTGGCCGAGCAGGTGGACCTTCTCCAGCCCCAGGGCCTCTCTCACCGCGTCTATCTCATAGCAGAACAGGTCCTCGCTCCATTCGCTGTCGTCGAGATCGGCCGGCGACCTGCCGCAGCCTATCTGGTCGTAGAAGATGACCGCGCGGCCGTATTTCGCCACATCCTTCATCGAGAGAAGGTAATTGTGCGGGGCGCCGGGCCCTCCGTGCAGAGTCAGCAGAGGATACTTGCCCGGCTCGCACTCGCCGTAGATCTTGTAATATGTCTTGTATCCGTGAAACGGAATGTGACCTTCTTTGTATTCCATCGCTCTCTCCTTTCAACTGATATCATTATACATCATCGGGACCGCGGACACAAAGATCCCGAAGCGCGGAGCATTCGGGATCTTTTAAGTCGTATTTTGCGGGGACCTTGGCCGTGAACGTCCGTATCCTAGCCTTTAGTGATGAGCTCGATGAGCTTTAAGGTCATCAGGACCGACTTCTCGACGGCGCCCATGGGCATGAACTCGCTGGTGGCGTGGAAGTTGTGGGCCCCGGTGAAGTAGTTGGGGGTCAGGATGCCCTTGCTGGAGATGAAGGATCCGTCGGTGCCTCCGCGCATGGCGATGGTCTTGGGAGTGATGCCCAGCTCCTTCATGGCCTCGTAGATGTAGTCGATGCACTTGCGGTTGTCGTCGGTCACGGCGTCGTAGATGTTGGCGTAGACGTCCTCGAACTCGACGCTGATCTCGGCCTTGGGGTGCTTCATCTTGACCATCTCGACGGCGGCCTTGATGTACTCCTTCTTGAATTCGTACTTGGCCTTGCTGTGGTCGCGGATGTTGAGGCTGACGGTGGCGTTGAGGGGATCGGACTTGATCGAGGTGACCCAGATGTAGCCCTCGGTGTTCTCGGTGTGCTCGGGGGTCTCCGCCCTGTCGAACATATTGACCAGGTCGACGGCGATGACGGTGGGGTTGACCAGGTTGTTCTTGCTGTTCATGGGATGAGCGGTGCGTCCCTTGATGCGTACCCAGGCGCTGCCGGCGTTGAAGGTCTGGAAGACGACCTCGCCCTCTTCGCAGCTGTCGATGGTGTAGGCGAAATCGACGGGGAACTTGTCGAAATCGATGGTCTTGGAGCCCTTGAGGCCTACCTCCTCGTCGGGGACGAAGACGGCGTAGATCTCGCCGTGGGGGATGGAAGGATCGGCCTTGAGCACTTCAAGGGCGGTCATCACGTTGGCGATGGCGGCCTTGTTGTCGGCGCCCAGGATTGAGGTGCCGTCGCTGACGATGATGTCCTGGCCGATGTACTTCTCGAGCTCGGGGTGCTCGCCTGCTCTCAGCCACAGATCCTTCTCGGCGTTCTGGCAGATGTCCCCGCCCTGATAGTTCCTGATGATGACAGGATGGATGACGTCGGGGGCGCCGACGGTATCGAGGTGGGCGACCCAGCCGACAGTGGGAACAGGGGTGTGGCCCTCGGGGAGCCTGGCGGGGAGCCTGCCGTATACCACGGAGGTGTCGCTCATCCAGATGTCGGTGAGGCCCAGCTCCTCAAGCTCCTTCATCAGAAGCTTTCCCAGCACGGTCTGGTTCGGGCTGGAGGGGACGGTGTCGACGCCGCCCACGCTGGGGGTGCCGATCTCGGTGTATCTCAGGAACTTTTCAATGACTTTTTTCTGCAGATCCATGTTTTTTCCTTTCGTATGAACTGTCTCTCGCGTTGGTTAGCATATAGATATCATGTCTTACGCCCTGAAGAGGCCGCCTGCGCCTCAAAGCGCAAGCAGCATCCGGCTGCGCTCCAGCAGCGCGGGATCGGCGGACGAATTGATGATCTCCACCGTGCCCGGGTGCTCAGAGACGGAGCGAAGACCGGCCTCGTCGAGCCTTTTTTTGAGCTGCCTGGAGATCCCCAGATTGCCGTCGATGATGGCGGCGCTGTCGGTGAGCTCGGCTATCGCTCCCCTGAGGAAGGGATAATGGGTGCAGCCCAGGACCACGGCGTCGAAGGGCCTGACAAGGACGGGAGCCAGGAGAGAATCCAGATGGCTCCTGAGCGCCCTTCCCGAGAGCTCCCCTCTCTCCACGAATTCCATCAGGCCGGGACAGGGCAGGAGCACCAGCTCCGCCTCGCTCTCGTAGCGGGCGGCCAGCTCCCTCACCCTCCTGCTGGCGAGGCACTGCGGCGTCGCCATGACCAGTATCCTCCCGCCCGGGAAGGCGAGAGCGGCGGGCTTTATGGCGGGCTCGGTCCCTATCACCGGGACATTGGGATAGCGCTCCCGCAGGGTATCGACGGCCTCCCCGGTCGCGGTGTTGCAGGCCACGACCACAGCCTTGGCCCCCATGGCCAGCAGCCTTCTCACCACCGCCTCCGAGAGCTCTGTTATCCTCTCGGGGCTCTTGGTGCCGTAGGGAGCGTTGGCGGAATCGCCGAAGTATATGAAGTCTTCGTTGGGCAGCAGCTTCCTCGCCTCCCTGAGCACCGAGATGCCCCCGAGCCCGGAGTCGAAAAAGCCTACCGGCGCGTCTCTGTCCGCCATCTACAGGGCGGCCAGCTCGTCGGCCAGAGCCTCGATGGCGGCCCTGCTCTTCTCATTCAGGGCCGAAGTGACGGTGACGGTGGTCTCGGCGAACTTAAGATCCTTGCCGCCCTCGAGCATGGCGCGCATCTTCTTCGCCGCTACGGGAGCCCAGGATCCGTTCTCGATGAAGGCGACGGTCTTGTTCTGGAAGTTCCTCTCGGTCAGATGATCGATGAACTGCTTCATGAAGGGGAAGATGTCGCCGGCGTAGGTGGTGGTCGCCAGGACTATGCGGTCATAGCGGAAGGCGTCCTCCACGATCTCGGCCATATCGTCCCTGGCAAGATCGCTCACGTGGGCCTCTACGCCTCTCTCCTCGAGCTTTTCAGCCAGCAGCTCGGCCGCCTGTTTCGTGTTCCCGTAGACCGAAGTGTAGGCCACGGTGACTCCCCTGTCCTCGCTCCTGTAGGAGGACCAGGTGTCGTAGAGATCGAGGTAATAGCCCAGATCCTCGTC
>JAEEIC010000137.1 GCA_016281165.1 Bacillota bacterium
AGGCTGCGGCCGTCCTCGAGGAACTGGTCGCTCTCGTACTCTCCCCTCTCGATGTACATGCGCACTTCATCGCCGGTCTTCTCGACCTTGAAGTCGATCCAATCGTTGTCGTTGGTCCTCAAAGGCAGGAGGATGGAGCCCGCGGGCACGGTCCTGAGCTCTCCCGTCTTGTCGTTCGCGGGATCGAGTATCAGGGGCAGGTCCATCACTTCGACGGTCTTGATCTCGATATCAGTCAGCAGGGTGTAGTATGCGTCGTCGCTGTAGAAGCTCCCCAGCTCGCCGAGCTTGTATATCTTCTCGCCCGCGAAGGTGCCGGCCACATTGCAGTATTTATTGACAGGCACGTGCGAAGGATCGGTCAGTGTCTCCGCCTCGTACCAGCCGTTCACGGTGCCGGCATAAGCCACGCCGTTCGTGATGTCAAAGATCTGGGTCTCGGCGTCCCACATGCTCTCGCAGTAGATGAAGGCCATATCGCAGCCGTCGGCTGTATGCACTATGTAGGCGTCGGCCTCGGAATACCAGATATCGTCGTCGATAAAGGCCTCGCCCTTGTCGGTGGAGATGCCGATGCCCGTGATGCAGCTCTCGTCCATCATCTCGTCGTAATCGACGTCGCAGTCGATGCTGATCTCGTCGAGAGTACCGTCATGTCCCAGATCGTAGTTCTCGCCCCACCACCAGATCAGCGGGGTCACGAAATCAGGCGCGGGCTGGACGCGGTCCATCTCGAAGAGCTCGGGATAGGCCTTGTAGGGTATGCTCACCGTAAGAGTCCCGGCGGCGTAGGGGGCGATATCGTACTCGTTGAAGATGACGGTCATCGCCTCGTTGCCGGCGGACCACTGGGGCTGCCAGACCGGAGTCTGCTTACCGTTCATATCCTCGGAGTTGACGTAGCGGAACCAGTCGGTCAGCAGGGTCTTCATCTCGCTCTCGCTGTAGTCCTCGAAGACGTAATCGTAGTTCTCGCCGAGCTTTTCGGTCACCAGCTCCCTGAAGGCGTCCACGTCCTTCACCAGGTCGGTGAACTCTATCTCCTCGCCCGTCCGCGGATCGTAATTGTAGCACGCGTAGAAGGTGTCGGGATGGACCCCGCCCATATAGGAATAGGTCGACTCGATGAAGCTGAAGAGGTCGTTGTCGGCCCTGGTCACGTAAGTGGTGATCTCCCAGGTCTGCTCGGGGCTGTTTTCGGGATCGCGCCCATCCGCTATCATCGTCTTCGCGCTCTCCGTCATATCGTCGAGGCGTTCGTAGCAGAAGTCGCGGGTGTCGTCGTCGTATTTTACCAGTGCCTCCTGCAGCTTCGGGTACATCTTCGCCTGCTCGTCGTCCAGCCAGAGCTTGTCGAACCGGTAGCTCGCGAGGCTGTACCAGTTGCCGTCGAACTCGTCGCTGGTGAAGTCGCGGTAGGTCCCGCGTATCAGGCGCAGGTGGTTCGTGTAGGAGCTCTCTTTCGCGGGCTCGGTCTGCTCGGGCTTGTTCTCTTCCGGCTTGGCAGGTTCGGTCTGCGCATTGCTCTGCGAAGGCTGGGACGCGGGCTGCTCCTTGGGAGGCTCTTCCGCCGGGCCGGCGGGCTCCTGCGTCTGGGTCTGAGTCTGGGGATCCTGCTGGGGCTGGGCGGGAGCCGGTGTCTGCGTTTCCCCGCCGCAGGCTGCCATCGATATGATCAACAGCGCAGCCAGCAGTATGCTCAAAAGCTTTTTCATCGCCTTATCCTTTCTGTTCAGTGAACGGCCGGGCCCCTCGGCCCGCACACAATAAGACATAATATGATAACATATCCCGGCGCTTTCATAAAGACTGAACGGGAAGATATTATCCGGAGCAGTATCAGAAGGCAGAGCAAAACAAAAGACCGCCCCGGGAAGGGCGGCCCTCAAAACGCGTCATGCCGTTATCTTTTGTAAATATCCCTGCGGCGCCCGACGGCGATGTCGTATTCGTCTTCGATCCTCTCGAACAGAGCCCTCTTGAAAGCTTCAGACAAAGAGATCGCGTGCAGCTTCGCGTAGCTCTCCGCCAGCGCCCTTTCCTCTTCACTTAAACGTATCGAAAACGCCATGTAATATCACTCCCCTCTGCGCAGTACATTGCACTGCGCATTGGAGGATCTGTCTATACCGTTTCGATTGGATGGACCGAGATCGCCGCTCGTTCGCATTCTAACGCGATGCGTCAAACCTCCAGTATCTTCTGAAATTCTATCTTGTATCCGTCGGGATCCTCGAAGAAGCAGGAGTAGACCGGAAAGCGGGGATGCCTGGCGGGAGGGGCGATGAGCTTCGCGCCGGCGGCCCGCACCATCTCGTAATGGGCGTCCACGTCGGCCTCGTCCCTGCAGTTGAAGCTTATGCAGGGGCTCAGAGCGCCGGTGGGCAGGGGGCGTCCGTCTCCGTACTCGACGAAACCGATATACCCGTATCCGCTGTCGAAGATCAGGCTCTTGCCTCCGCCCTGCGACTGGGCGAGGGTGAGGCCGCAGACCTTCGTGTAGAAAGCGGCGGTCCTTTCGATATCACCGCAGGGAAAGAATATTACAGAGCTTTCGATAGACATTTGAGCCTCCTTTTATGTCGTTCTTCCTGACTTTGACGCACCGGTCTTCGGGACCATAATGTGCCGCTCTTCCGATCCTGACATCTCATCTTTTCGGATCTTGACGCACCGGTCTTCCGCGCCGGACAGGCTGTAAAACATCGGGACAGCTATTTTGAATCTTTTTCGGCGTTTTCGCGTCTGTTTGCTTCAAAATCCGGCCGGGAACGGGATCGAGAGCCCGTTCGTCCGCCGGGACCCGCTTTTCAGGCAATTAAATATACGATTATTAAAAGGCTTCAGACTGTTTTGCTATATTCTCCTCTTTAGTGCCGGCATCCCGCGGCTCCGCAGGCTGAAAATGTCATCTGAAAGCCGGTATTTCACTAACAAGATCCCCGGAACAGCCGTGTTTTGTTTCAAAATCACTGTCCCTCACCCTGCCGACGTGAGCGCGCCGCGGGCAGAAGCGCCCCGGGCGGGCGGCATGGGGGCGGAGCTTAAGCTCCGGGCCTCAGTCGCTTATCGCTATGGGTTCTTTTTCGAGAGCCCTGAGCATCTCTTCGTTCATGAAGCGTTTGTCCAGGGTCGCGCCGTCGCAGAACATCATGAACCAGCGGTCCGACATCACGTAATGGCCGTTGATGCCCATGGAAGGACCGTAGGAGTTCTGCACCTTCCAGCGGTTTGGCTTTCCGTCCGGGCCGATATTGACCCCGTTGATGAGCATCATGTGTGTGCCGACGGTCCACTTGTAGTCGTGGGAATAAGGCTTCTCCATCATCAGCTCAGTGCCGAAGAAGCCCTCGTAGTCGAAGATCTCCTGGTCCATGAGGCCGTATTTCTTGCTCGCGAACATGCGCGGATCGCTGCCGAAGATCACAGGTTCCCCGTGCTCCAGCATCTTTACGGCGGCGTCCCGGATATCCTCCATGCTCGCGTTGAGGGCGACGTAGGAATCGTACTGGGGGCCGTCCTCGGGGAAGTCGGTGTGGTAATACATCTCGTTGTACCTGAAGCGGCTGTCGGGCCAGTGATTGACCTCGACCATGTGCTCGAGCTGAAGGCCGCAGTAGTCGTCCATGAACTGCAGGGGCGTCTGGCCGCTCAGCAGGTGATGCTCGCCCTTTGTGTCGGTGTACTCGAAGTCGAAGGCCCGCGGCGGCTCGCCCAAGAAGCGGCAGAGGATGCGGTAGATATCCGAAAGGATCGCTGTCTTCATGCCCTGCAGCGCCTCTTGGGAAGCGCCGGCGGCGCAGGCGTCGCGCAGGACCTTCGCGCTGTGCCTCAGCTTCATGCTCAGTATCCTGGTCATAGGCATCGTCGCCCACACGATCTGGGAGTCGGGCATCACCGCCTTGGGCACCAGACCGTATTTCTTCGCCAGAGGGACGAAGCCGAAATAACCGTAGTCCGAGATCGGACGGCTGAGGAGCCTCTGCACCGGCCCCGCGGTGAGCTCCATCCCCGCCGTGCGCAGCACGCGGTTGAGGAACTGGTTCGATTTCTCCAGCTGGTCGTAGAAATAGACGAAGGCGTGCGACATCTGGAAATTGCGCTCCGCGATGCCCAGGGCCTTCTTGACGTTGACCCTCGCGATGTTTAGGTAGGTGAAGGACCAGCATCTCTCCGACATCGCCTGATCGCAGACCCCGTCGGAGTCCATGTCTATGGTAAAGGTGAAGGGGAGCTTCTGCTGCGCGTCACGGCTCAGAGCGACCTCCTCCAGGGTGTTCCTAAAGAGGGCGCTGCTCAGCCTCTGCCCTTCCCGGTCTTCTTCCCACGCTTTTCTGAAGCCCGCCAGCTGCAGGGCGTCTATCTCTTTTCCGTTCATGATATCATCCTCCGTTTTTATGATGATATCACAATAAGGCCCTTCCCGCGAGAGGATATAGTGCCTTCCGCCTCCTTCATATATGCCGGCCGCCTGTTTTCACCGCGGGAGCCCGCGCTCATTACCTTAATATGGTATCTGTCCGGCCGCGATATTGACTTTGCCCATGTCGGGCAATATAATTTAATTGTTTCTGGGGAAACCATCACGGGAGCCTGCGGGCAGGAAGGAGCGGTACATGTGGGACATCCATGAGAGATACCAAAAGACGAAAAAGCCCTCTTCAAAAGAAGAGTACCTGAAGCTCGGAGACGCGGAATTCAAGGCCTCTTTCCGGGCGTTCTTCTACGACACATTCCTCAATGAAGTTTTTTTGAACGGAGGCAGGGACGAAAGCCTGTCCGGGGAAGCCGCCCTGCTGCTCTCGCTCTGGCGGGAAAGAGGGATCTCCGAGACCGACCACGACTGCGCCTTCGCGAAGAGCCTGCTGGCGGCCGTGAAGGACGAGCACGCGGACTGCCCCTTTGAGAGCGATCATCTGAAGCCCTACATCAAAGAGCTCCCGGCCGTGGGCCCCGAAGAAAAGGAAGCGGTCTTAAGGGTCATCCACGAGCGCCGCTCGGTCAGGGCCTTCCATGACAAAGACATCCCGGACGAGCTGCTGGCGAGGATACTCGCCGCCGGCCTGCACGCCGCCCACAGCAGGAACCTTCAGTCCATCAAGTTCATACTCGTCAACGAGAAGCACGAGCCCTGGGTCTTCAGGGGCATAGACATCCCTCCCGGGCACCATCACATCGCGGTACTGCAGGACGACCGCTGCTATCAGGGCAGCGACGAGAAGTCGGTGATGGAGAGGATATTCGACGCCGGGGCCGCCACCGAATGCATGCTCCTGGCCCTGCACGCCTACGGGGTCGACGGAGCCTGGCTCACCTTCAACGACGGCGAGCAGTTCCCAAGGCTGAGAGAAAAGTTCGCCCTCCCCGACTACATGCGCATAGTCGATCTCATCGAGCTGGGCTGGGGCTGCCAGACTCCCTTCCCGCCGCAAAGGCCGGAAGTCGCGGAGCGCGTCATCGTAAGGGTATAGAAAGGAGCGGAAAATGGAAAGACAAAAGCCTTCTAAAAAGGAATTCTGGGCCTATTTCAACCGTGACGACGATTTCTATATGGGCCTTACAGACATACAGTTTCGGACCTGTTTCCACGCCCGCATCCATCACAACCTCGAGATACAGGTGAACCACGCCCTCAACACCGGCACGAAGTTCTACCCCAAGAGGATAGACCTCATGTATCACTGGATGGAGCTGTGGGACAAGAAGGGACTCTCCCACGATCTGCCGGAGTACCGCTTCGCGGAGCAGATGTTCAAGATGGCCTTCGATTTTGAGAAGGGCATCGTGACCGACCTCTCGCCCTTCGCCCCCAAGCGCCTGACCGAAGAAGAGCAGAAGGCCTACGACAGAGTGCTCTACAGCCTGCGCGACGCCCACGTCTTCAGTGACAGACCGGTCTGCGATGAGGACCTCGACACCATAGTCGACGCAGCCCTCTGGGCAGCCAACGGCGGGAACCTTCAGCCCCTGCGCTTCATGATAATCCACGAAGCCGCGGCCCCAGGGCTCTTCCCGGAGTCGACGGCGAAGAACGCCCCCGTCCACCTGGTCGTCGTCTACGACACCGAAGCCAGACACGCCCTCGCCGCCATGGGCGGAAGAGACAGCGTCCCCGAAGAGGGCATGCTTGCCCACCGCAACTCGCCGCTCGACGGAGGCTCCGCCCTCATGAACATCGAGCTCGCCGCCGCGGCCTGCGGCCTCTCCTTCAGCAGGCAGGTCATGACGGAAGAGACCGCCAGGGGCCTTAAGGAGCGCTTCGGCCTGAGCGATATGATACACCCGCTCTACTATGTGGAGCTGGGATACAGCGACGAGCCCGCCCTGGATCTTCCCAGGCCGGCGGTAAGAGACTCCGTCTGGGCCGTCATCTAGCGGACGCGGAAGAAAGCGAGGTCAGAACATGCCAAGAGTGATAGATAAGGATTGCGTGAAATGCGGCGCCTGCACCGCCGACTGCCCGGTGGAGGCCATCCACGAGGAGCCCGAACAGTTCGTCGTCGACCCCAACGTCTGCATAGACTGCGGCGAATGCCACTGCCCCTTCGGCCACATGGGCAAGATACCTTTTGATTTCAACAAGTACAGGACGCAGGGAAAATAGAGAGCCCCGCGCCTGTGTGACAATGACTTTGAGCCCGCTCCCTTTTAGGGAGCGGGCTTTTCGCGCTTGCCGGCGCCCCGGCGTTTTTCCCGCCGCGAAATAGCCTGCCCTATACCGCCAATTGACCCCTTGTGACAGCCCTTTTATTGTGCTTTAATTGATATAGGAACATCGCTCTGATGGCCCGCCCCTTCCCGGGCGGCGGACCGTGGAAAAGGAGGTCACATATGAGAAACAGAAGTTCAAAGGGCGGCTTTACCGGCATAATACTCTGCGTGGTCGCCATCATCGTACTTTTGCGGGTCGCCCCCGTCCTGGGAAGGCTCGTCTCGACCCTGCTCTCGCTGGCAGTCTTCGCGGCGCTCGTCTTCTGCGGCTTCGTGGTCTATTACGCCCTCAAGGGAGA
>JAEEIC010000138.1 GCA_016281165.1 Bacillota bacterium
AGATCGTCCAGGCCCAGGGCCTTCTTTCTTCTCAGAGCCTCGGCGACGTCGGTGTCGACGATGCCGTACATGCCGGCGTAGGCCCCGGTGAAGGCGTTGCGCACGAAGGACGCCCCGGTGGCGGCGGCGAGGTCTATGGTCGCCACGGCGTTGCGGGCGATATTGACCCCGAAGGGGACGCGTATCTCGCTCTTTATACGCCCTATGACGTAGGCCATGGAGGAGATGGCGACGTAGGATATCTTCTTTTCGTAGGGGAGGGAGAACTCGTTGGCGATGAGCACTCCGTCGACTCCCCCGTCCTGCAGGGCGGCCAGCTCCTCAAAGGCCGCCGTGACCACGTCTTCTATGCTCCCGCCCGCGGGGAAGAGGGGATCTCCCGGCAGGGCCCTCAGATGGAGCATGGCGATGATGGGTTTCTTCACTTTGAACAATTCTTCGGTCCACATATATTTTCCGGGCAGGGCCCGCCTCCTTTTCTTTATTCTAATATACCACAGAAAGGCCTTTCCTGTCAGACGCGGCGCGATATTTGCGGATATTTGTCCATATTATCCGCAATTAAATATAAATACCTTTCATGCCTTGAAATGCTCCTGCCTGGGTAGTATAATCGCAATGCTTTTCGCCCCGCGGCTTTTGTCCGCGGGAACGCTCAGAACAGTAAAAGAAAGGAACGATCATGCTCTCCGAATTTCTCAGCATATACTGGAAGTTCTTCAAGATGGGCGCCGTGACCTTCGGAGGAGGCTACGCGATGCTCCCCATCCTCAGGCGCGAGATCATCGAGAACAGCCACTGGATGGAAGAAGAAGACATCATGGACTATTACGCCCTCAGCCAGGGCCTTCCCGGCATCATCGCCATCAACACCTCGGTCTTCATCGGCTATCATCACAGGAAGACCCCCGGCGCCATCGCCGCGGCCCTGGGAGTGGTATCTCCCAGCATCCTGATCATCACCGTCATCGCCCTCTTCCTCGCGGGCTTTAAGGACAACGTCTACGTGCAGCACGCCCTCTCGGCGATCTCTGTCTGCGTCGTCGCCCTCATACTCGACGCGGTGCTCAAGATGTGGAAGAAGGGCGTCAAGGACGGCCTGACCCTCTGCATCTGCCTGGTCGTGCTGGCCCTGAGCCTCATGACCAAGATCTCGCCGGTCATCTACGTCATCGCGGCCGCCATCGTCGGCATCAGCGCCAGAGCTGTCGGCAGAGCCCGCAAGAACGGGAAGGAGGCCGCCAAATGATCTATCTTCAGTTATTCTGGGAATTCCTTAAGATCGGCCTCTTCGCCGTCGGCGGCGGCATGGCGACCCTGCCCTTCCTGCAGGAGCTGGCCGTGCGCACCGGCTGGTTCTCTCAGGACCTGATCACCGACATGATCGCTATCTCCGAGTCGACCCCCGGTCCCATAGGCATCAATATGGCGACCTACGTCGGCGTCAACATCGCCGGCGTCCTGGGCGGCGTCGTCGCCACCATGGGCGAGGTCGTGCCCGCGGTCTTCATCGTCATCATCATCTCCAAATCCCTGGAGAAGTTCCGCAAGAGCAAGGTCGTCGAGGACGCCTTCTACGGGCTGCGTCCCGCTGTCACGGGCCTCATCGCCGCCGCCGGCATAGGCGTCATGAAGGTCGCCATGTTCCACATGGCCCTTTACCAGCAGACCGGCGTCTTGACCGACCTGATCGACATCAAGAAGATCATCCTCTTCGCCGCGGCCTTCATCGGCATCAAGAAGCTCAAGTGGCATCCGGTGGTCTTCATCGCCATCTCCGCCGTAATCGGCATCGTCCTCGGATTCTAGCGGAGAGCCGGGGATGGATATATCGAGCGAAAAGAAGCTCCTGAGAAAAGAGGTCCGCGCCATGGAAAGGTCCCTGAGCCCGGATCACAAGCTCAGCGCGGACCGCGCCATCGCCCGCTTCCTCTACGAGCTTCCCGAATACAGAAGGGCGCAGACCGTCTTCGCCTTCGTAGGCATGAAGAGGGAGATCGACACCAGGCCCTTCCTGATGAGGGTCCTGTGGGACGGCAAGACCCTCTGCGTGCCCCTCTGCACAGGCGACGGCATCATGGAGCTCAAGCTCATCCGCTCTTTGGACGAGCTCAGGCCCGGCGCTTACGGTATACTCGAGCCCGCGGTGGACGCTCCCGCGGTCGATCCGTCTGAGGTCGATCTGGCCGTCATCCCCTGCGTCAGCTGCAGCCTCAGGGGCGAAAGACTGGGCCAGGGAGGAGGCTTCTACGACCGCTTCCTGCAGAGCTTTAAGGGCAGCAGCGTGCTCGTATGCCGCGAGGTCCTGATGAGGGAGGACATCCCCATGGAGCCGCACGACGCGGTAATACCGATCGTGATAAACGAAAAAGGAGTCTTCCGCGGCGGCAGGGCCGCGCGGTGCGGAGCTCCCGAAAGCATTGAGATATAAACCTTTTAAGACGACGCTGAAAGGGTGAAGGCTTTGGCCTTCGCCCTATTTGTTTTTCGCGGCGGCGCAATAGTCTCAAATAAGTCTCATAATTACCGAAAACTATTTACATTTCCTCTTGCTTCCAGTATGCTCCAGTCATCGGGGCCGAAGACCGGCCGGACGGCCCGATGCGTTCATCCTAAGCAGCAGAAACAGTCGCCATACGCGCGAAACAGGAGGGAAAAATGAACAGAGACGTCACCATCTGGACCAGCGAGCCGGATTACGAGGAATACAGGGCGGTCATGGAGGAGGATCTCCCCCTGGCCGGCGAGGATGAGAGAAGAGAGTTCTTAAGGCAGGCCAACGAAGCCTGCTTCGAGATCCAGAAAGAAGAGATGGACGTGGAGCTCGGCGGCCCGATCGTGGTCCTGAGCGAGATAGAGACAGAGAGCGGCGCGGCGGTGAGCCTGAGGGTGCTTCCCGGCAGAAAGCTCTCCGACTGCTTCGAAAGGCCCGCTGAGGGGCGCTCCGCGCGCTGGTTCGTCGACGGCAGCGGAGACCTGCGCAGCGAGGAGAGGGGCGGCGGTCTGCAAATAAAGAACCTCTACCGGATAGGCCTGTCGGCGAGACTGGGCGA
>JAEEIC010000019.1 GCA_016281165.1 Bacillota bacterium
AGTCGCCGTATCTCTCCTCTACCGCCGCGCTGTCCCTCACGTTGGGGACCGACTCCATGAGCGCCGTGTATCTGCCGATGTTGACCTTGCCCACGATGAAGAGGGCGAGGCTTTCTACTATCATGCTGACCGGCTCCATCAGGTCTCTGGCGTAGGTCATGAAGAGGGAAAAGGTGCCTATCTCCTCTTTGGCGATGAGGCCGCCCTGCCAGAGCACTATGGCCAGAGCCGACGAGGCCGCGAGGCCCGTGACCGCGCGGAAGACGCCCCTGAGCCTGGCCGCTTCCATGGATTTATTGAAGATGGCCGTGGTCTCGGACTGAAAATCCTCGAAGATGCGGTCCTCCACCACGAGAGATTTGATGGTCTTGGCCCCGGTGATGCCCTCGTTGAACTGCCCGGTGATCCTCGAGTTGATCTCGCGCACCTGGCGGTTGAGCCGGAAGAGCTTGCCCTGGAACAGAGCGTAGAAGACGCTGATCACCGGCACTATCACCAGTATCATGGCGGTGAGCTTGGGGTCTATCGAGAGCATGACGATGATGGAGCCGATGACGGTGAGGCTGAAGAAGATGCCGTCGTTGAGGTTCCAGGTCAGGGTCTCGCCGATGTGGCCGGTGTCGCTCATGACGCGGGCGTGTATGTAGCCCACGCTGTTGGTGTTGTAATAGTCGAAGGAGAGCTTCTGCAGATGGGCCATGGCGTCGTTGCGCATCACGGTGTTCATGCGCAGCTCGGTCGCCATGCAGACCCTGGTGTTGATATAGCCCGAAAGGGCCATGACGGCGATGACCCCGATATAGGCCAGCGCGAACCAGCCGAGGCCCTCGAGGGTCCCGCCCTCCACGAAGCGGTTGAGCGCGTAGCGCTGCAGCACCGGGAAGGTGATCTCCATGAGGCCGAAGATCACGGTCGAGATGATGACTACCGCGAGGTCCTTTTTGAACCTCTTCACGAGGTACATCATCTTGGGGATGCCGAAGAAGGGAAGGCTGTATTTTTCCTGTTTATCTTCCATCGTCAGCCTCCTTTCCGGACGCGGGCGCGGTCCCCGACTGTATCTCGTATATCTTCTGGTAGATGCCGCCGGCCGTCTTGAGCTCCTCGGGGCTGCCCTCCTCGGCGACGCGGCCGCTGTCGAGGACGATGATCTTGTCGGCCTTTGACAGGGTCGTGAGGCGGTGCGATATAAGTATGGTAGTGGAGGAGCCGAAGCGCTTCTCGAGCTCGCCCCTTATCTTCGCGTCGGTCTCGGTATCGACGGCGGAAAGGGAATCGTCGAAGATCATGATGGGAGCGGGATCAACGAGGGCCCTGGCGATGGCCGTCCTCTGCTTCTGCCCGCCCGAGAGAGTGACGCCCCTCTCGCCCACGAAGGTGTCGTAGCCCTTGGAGAACTCTCTCACGCTCTCGTCGAGGCTGGCGGCCATGGAGGCCTCCCTTACGCGGTCCAGGCTGATGCTCTTGCTGCTGATGGCGATATTGTCGGCGATGCTGCGCGAGAAGAGGAAGGGCTCCTGCAGCACCATGGAGATGTTCCTGCGCAGATACTCGGTATCGATGTCTTTGATATCGATCCCGCCCACGCTGATACTGCCGCCGTCATCGGGCAGAAGATACATCTTGTCGAGCAGGAGCATGAGAGTCGATTTGCCGCTGCCGGTGCCGCCGAGTATGCCCAGGGTGGAGCCGGCCTTGACGCTGAAGCTCACGTCGTGCAGGGTCTCGCTCCCGCCCTCGTAGGAAAAGCTCACGTGATCGAACACTATGTCGCCGTTCATGGGAGGCTCAAGGGCCTTTTCCGAAGCTGGCTCCGCCGGCTCGTTCATGATATAGGCGATCCTGGCCAGCGAGACGTCGGCCTTGCTCATCTCGATCAGCATGCGCCCCAGCCTTCTGATGGGCCAGGCCAGCATGGAGTTGTAGGATATAAAGGCGATGAGGTCGCCCGAGGTCATGCTGCCCCTCACGCAGAAGACGCAGCCGAAGACAACGACCAGAAGCACCTGCAGGCCCGAGAGCGCGTCCTGCACGGAGAAGAAGCGGGCCATGGTCCTGCCCATCTCGACCCAGAGGTCGCGGTAATAATTGTCCTTTTCGATGAATTTATCGCGCTCGTAGCGCTCCTGCGCGAAGGCCCTCACGACTCTGACGCCGGTGAGGTTCTCCTGCACGAGGGCCGAGACCTGTCCCTCCACCTCGTCGCAATGCTCAAAGCCCGCGTGCATCTTCCTGCCGAAGCGCACGGTAAAGCCCAGTATCACCGGCACCATGCAGAGGCCGATGAGGGTGAGCCTCACGTCCATGCGCAGCATGAAGAAGACCGAGAGCGCGATCAGTATCACTATCCTGATGACGTTGGAGAGCTGCATGGAGACGAAGCGGCGCACGTTCTCGACGTCCGAGGTGCAGCGCTGGATCAGGTCTCCGGTGTGGTTCTTCATGTGCCAGGCGTAGGGCAGGCGCTCGATGTGGCTGAAGAGGCTGTCCCTCATGGTCTTTACCAGAGTCTCGGCGCCCCGGTTGTTGAGCACTCCCACCAGGTACTGGGCGGCGTTGCGTATGAGGGCGATGATGACCAGGCCCAGGGCCATGATCCAGAGGTGCTCGCCCAGATATTCGAAGCCGCCGAGGCTCTCCGCCAAAGAGACTGCCCAGGCGGGGACGCGCGGGGGCAGGCCGCCGATGGCGTTGTCGATGGCGACCCTGATGATCTGGGGGCTCACCATGTCGGCAAGAGATACGACGGCCGAAGCCAGTATGCCCATGATGAACCAGCGCTTGCTCCCCATGAGGAAGCGCCACAGGAGCCTTGTATTCTCTTTTCTTTTATCGCGGTCTTCCTTCTTCATCGTCTT
This sequence comes from Bacillota bacterium, assembly GCA_016281165.1. Taxonomy (GTDB): domain Bacteria; phylum Bacillota; class Clostridia; order Peptostreptococcales; family Anaerovoracaceae; genus RGIG2707. Next base: position 2,859 of record JAEEIC010000019.1, read on the forward strand.
ACCGGGAGCGTCACAAAAATGGGCAAGCGATTGCCCACTCACAGTTTCCGTCTATATTTTACAATGACAGACGCTCTTAAGCAAGGAAAAGAGAGGGAAAGGATGGTCCGCGGGTCCTGCCCGGCACCCTTCCCGCTCTTTTCAAACCGGCCCGTTTATAGTATATTTGATGGGCGGCGAGAAGCCCCCGGCCGCGGAGGTAAAAATGAAGGAAAGACACAGCGGATACGGGACCGCCTACTGCGTGGGCACGGGCCCGGGAGATCCGGAGCTAATGACCCTCAAGGCCTTGAGGCTCATAAACGAGAACAAAGTGATAGCGGTGCCGGGAAAGGACGCGAAGAGCTCCGCCGCCTACAGGATCGCGGCCGCAGCCGCCGACATGTCCGGCAAGGAGCTGCTGGCCCTGCCCACCCCCATGACGAGAGACCCGGCAAGGCTCGCCGAAGCCCACAGGATCAGCGCTTCGATGATAGAGGAAAGGCTCAGGAAGGGCGAGAACGTGGTCTGCCTCGTGCTCGGCGATCCTTCCGTCTACAGCTCCTTCACCTACCTTAAAAAGATACTCGAGGAAGACGGTTTTGAGACCGTAATGGTGAGCGGAGTGCCGTCCTTTTGCGCCGCGGCGGCGAGGCTGGGCGTCTCCCTCGCCGAGGGGAGCGAAGCTCTGCATATCTTCCCCTTCCCCCAGAGCGGCAGGCTTCCGGCGGAGCTGCCCGGGACCTGGGTGCTCATGAAGTCGGGCCGCAGGATGGCGGAGGTCAAGGCCGCGCTGAGAGAGAGCGGCAGAGACGTCAAAGCGGTCGAGAACTGCGGCATGGAGGGCGAGAGGGTCTGCGGGGCTTTGGACGAGATCCCAGGCGACGCCGGCTACTACTCGCTGATAATCGCGAAAGAAAAATAGCCGGGCACTATACCGGCAGCCGCGCCCCCGCGCTGTTCGAAGCTGAGGGGCCGACGGAAAGGAGCGATCATGACGACAAATGAAAAAGCGCTGCTGGCGGTGAGCTTCGGGACATCTTATCCCGATACCAGGGCGAAGACCATAGACGCGATAGAAGAAGACCTGGCGAAGGCCTTCCCGGACAGACGCTTCTACCGCGCCTGGACCAGTCCCACGATCAGAAGAAAGCTCAAAGAAAGAGACGGCGAACTCATCATGAGCCCCGCCGAAGCCCTGGAAAAGATGGCGGCGGACGGGATCAGGGACGTCCTGGTCCAGGCGTCGATACTGATAATGGGCGAAGAGTTCCGAAAGCTCAGCGAGACCGCGCGGGGCTTTTCCTCCCGCTTCGGGCGCCTGGCCCTGGGAGCTCCCCTGCTGGCAGGCGAAGACGACGTCAGGGATCTGGCGAAGATACTCGAGACGGCCTATCCCGCCGAAGAGGAAGGCGCTCTTCTGGCCTTCATGGGCCACGGCAGCCCCGTAAGCGGGCTCAAGGCCTACAAGGCCCTAACGAGGCGCTTTGAGGAGGACGGCTTCCCAAACATCATCCTCGGTACCGTCGAATTCGAGCCCGGCATAGAGCCCCTCCTCGCCGCGCTGAAGGCGAAAAGGCCTTCCCGCGTTTACCTCGCCCCCCTGCTGATCGTCGCCGGCGACCACGCCCGCAACGACATGGCCGGGGACGAGCCCGACTCCTGGAAGAACCTCGCCCTCGCGGCGGCAAGAGAAGAAGGCTTTGAGACCGAGGTCCGCTGCATGATGAAGGGACTGGGCGAGATCCCCGCAGTTAGGCGGATGATCGTCGATCACGCGAAAAAGGCGGAGAGGCTTTAGATGCCCCCGGACCGGCCGCCGCGGCCCGGTGCGTTCGGCGCGGCGCCGCTCTTGCCAGACTATGGCAGCGCGTGATATAATGCGGTGATTGGAGGATGCTTATATGGACAAGAATCTCATCGAAAATCTTCAGAAGCGCCATTTTACGGTGCATGAAGCCGCCACGGGCGAGGAAGCGAAGAAGATCGCCCTGGATATCATCGGCAGCCGCTCCACAGGCATAGGCGGCAGCAAGACAGTCAGCCAGCTGGGACTGTACGAGACCCTCACCGAGCAGGGCAACGAGGTGCACTGGCACTGGAAGGTCGGCCCCGAGAAGAAGAAGGAGGAGCGCGATCTCGCCGTCAAGTGCGAGGTCTATATGTGCTCGGCCAACGCTCTCATGGAGGACGGCAGGATAGTACAGATCGACGGCACCGGCAACCGCCTGGCCGGTCTGATCTACGGGCCTCCCTGCGTGATACTCATCGTCGGCAGGCAGAAGATCGTGCCTGACTACGACAGCGCCATCGAGCGCATCAAGCGCGACACCTGCCCGGGCAACGCCCGCCGCCAGAACTTCGACACTCCCTGCGCGAAGACCGGAGTCTGCATGGATTGCCGCGGTCCCGCCCGCATGTGCAACGTGACCGCCATCATCGAGGCTCCCCTGCGCGTGCACAAGGAATTCCACGTCGTTCTCGTGGACGAGGAGCTCGGTCTGTAAATAGTCCGTCCCGGCGCCGGGCGGAGCAAAAACTTCACAGGACGCGAAAAGCGGCGGGGATCGCTCCCCGCCGCTTCTTTTATTGCTTTCAGGACTACTTCATCATTTCCGCGAAGCGCATGAAGAAGGTCGCCGCCTCCGCCCTGCCGGCATTGCCCTGGGGAGCGAGCACAGACTCGCTGCGTCCTTCCATCAGGCCGCTGCCGCAGGCCCACTGCATCGCGGGCATCGCCCACTCGCTGATGTCGAAGGCGTCGTCGTAGCTGAGGATATTGGTGTCCTCACCCACGGAAACGTCCCTGCCCTTCAGCTGCGCGTAGCGCCAGAGTATGGTCACGAACTGCTCGCGGGTGATGTTGTCGTTCGGGCCGAAGAGGCCGTTACCGTAGCCTTCGACGACGCCGTTTTCGGCCGCCCACTTGATGGGCTCGCTGAACCACTTGCCTTCGGGCACGTCGGTGAAGGGCATCTCGCCCTCAGCCGCGGGCTGGCCCTCGAGGCGCCAGAGGATGGTGACTATCATCGCCCTGGTGGTGGTCGCCTTGGGAGCGAACCTGCCGCCGCCCACGCCCTCCATGAGGCCGTTCAGCAGCACGTAGTCGATGGGCTCATGGTACCAGGCGCCCAGATCGACGTCGCTGAAGGCCGAAGCCGGGCACTGATGTCCGGGAGCCAGCGGGACCAGATCCTCGTCGATGGTCTCGGCCGGGGCCGTGTCGCTGCCTCCGCCGGAGCCGGAACCGCCTCCGCCCGTGCGCCTGGCCGCCGCCGTGACGGTGACGTCGCCGGCGGGCATCACGAAGGTGGTGGTCTCGGACCTGCGGTCCTCGAACTCCACGCCCTCGTCAGCGCTGCTCCATCTGGTGAAGCTGTAGTTGTTCCTGGCGGTCCAGGTGATCGTTACGGTCTCGCCTTCTTTGGCGGTCTGCCTGTCGGCGGTGCCGCCCTCCACGGTGATCTTGTACTCCTGCTCGGGCTCGGTCTCGGCCTCGCTGACGGTGAACTCGATCTCGACCGCGGCGTCTTCGTAATTGCCGGAGGTGACGCTGACGGTGACCCTGACGGTCTCGCCGGCCTTGGCTCCGTTGTTGGTGACGGTTATCTTTCCGTCCTCATCGACGGTGACTGTGACGTTCTCATTATCGCATTCCGCCTTGAATACGGGGTCCGCGATATCCTCGGGCAGGCCCTGGATCTGGGTCTCGCAGGACTCGTCGTCCTCGCTCATCTCGGGCGCCTCGGCCGTGAGACGGGGAGCTTCTCCCTTTTCGACGGTGACGGTGACGGTCACGCTCTGATCCTTATAGGTGACGGTGACCTCCACCTCGCCCGGTTCACCAAAGGTCTCGGGCTCAAATGTGAGCTCGTCGGTATCGATCTCTTCGATGACGGTCCCGTCGGCGAAGGTGGCCTTGATGACCATGCCTTCGGGATCGAAGCTCTCGCCCACCTTGTAGACGGTGATGGCGGGGCCGGTCACCAGCTCGATCTCCTCGAGAGCGTTCTCAAGGACCTCGATGCTGACAGTGCCGACAGCGTTCAGATAGTTGTCGGTATCGATGGGTATGTAGGTCCAGGCGTAATCATTGGTCCCGGCGGTGAAGCTCTGACCCGCGTCGAGAGTAAGCTCTCCGCCCGCGGGATCGCAGTCTCCGATGAGCGCCACATCGCTGAGCGGGGTGGACTCGTAGATCTCTTCGGGGATCTCTACCCCGACGTTCTCGGCGGTAGACTGAGCCTTCTTGATGGTGAATTCTACAGTGACATCTCCGATGAAGTTATGCTCGCCCCAAATGATGACAAAGGCCCGACCGGCGCTCTCGTTGTCCAAGTAGCTGAGCGTGTAGTCGACGTCCTTTTGGAGCGTCATGCCTTTGAAGCTGATCTCAAGCTCGGGAAACTTGAGGCTGCCGTCATAGGTGACGGGCGCGATATCTTCGATATCAGCGGACGAGATGTCGGCACTGTTGACGGTTATACTGCAGGACGCGTCAGCGGAGGCGTAGATATCGTCTTCCTCCGCGGCGGCGGTTATCGTGGCCTGGCCTTTCCCGACTATGTTGACCTCGCCGCTCTCTTCGTCTACGGTCACCACATCCTCATTGCTGCTGGTGAATTTGACGGCGGTCCGGGCGCCTTCGGCTGTAAGGGTGAAGGGATCGTCGCCGTAGGTCACCTCAAGATCGTCTCCCAGGTCTATTATCTGGGCGGTCTTGGGGGTCACGGAGACGGTCACCTGCTTCGATGCCATAGAATAATTCCGGGTCGAGCCTGCCATTATCAGAAGACTGAACGAGCCCTCCGTATTCCCCGCCGTGAGCGTGCTGCCGTTTAATCTGGTCCCTGAGGGAAGACTGAACGCATCGAAGCTGAGCTCGCCCTCAGCGCTGGCCATGGTCTTAAGATCGGTCTCGCTGCCGAAGACCACGCTGAAATCCTGAGCCTCTATGGTCTGATCGGCCTGGTTGATAAAGAAATTCTCAGCCGCTGTACCTTTGAAGTTTCCTTTGCCGTTGACGAATACGATCGCCGGGCCCGCATCTGTGTTGTCATGATATTCGACCGTGTAATCCGTGCCCTTCAGGAGCTCCTCGTTCTTGAAGGTGACCACGGGTTCGGGAGTTTGAGGCTCGCCGTTGTAGGTGAAGCTGCCGCTGACGGTGACACTGACGTCTTTGTCGGTGAGGGGTCTTTGGTAGACCTCGAAGTTCATACTCAGAGTCGCTTCATTATAGTTCTCGTTCCCCGCGGCGGTGACCTTGAGTCTGGCGCTGCCGGCGTTCAGCGGCAGGATCCTATCGTTCGTCGAGGATATCTCCGCGATGTTCCCGTCGTCGATCGACAGTGAGTAAGAGGTCTTGTAACCGGAAACGCTCAGCGCCGCTCCGTCGCCGCCGTATATGAGCTCTCCGGTCATCGAGACGGTGAGATACTGATCGGCCTTCTCGATGTCGAAATCAGCGGTCTTAAACCCGGCAAAGTTGCCGATGCCTTTGATGTACACGAGAGCAGTTCCAGCGTCGACGTTGAACTCGTAATCGAGGATATAGTCAGTGCCCTTGACCAGGGTCTCGCCGTTGAAAGTGACGGCAGGCTCCGGTGTGTGCGGCTCACCGTTATAGACGAAGGTGCCTTCCACCTTGGCATCAGCCTTCGAGATATCCGCGGGAATGACATGGATCGTGACTGACTCAGTCCAGGCGTTGTAATGCTCATCTGCCGCAGCGGTGATCGTGACGGTCGTGCCTCCGGCCTTGTTGACGGTGATGGAGCCGTCGTCCGCGACGCTGAACGCGTCGCCTGCGACATAAAAACTGAGGCCGGTCTTGTTGCCCGTGACTTCGATAGTCTTACCCTCATCTCCGTAGGTCAGCTCATCCGGGACCGAGACCGCGCATTCCTGATCGGCCTTTTCGACCGTCACGCTGATCTCGGCAGTCTTTCCTTCGTAGCTCACCGTGACGGTGATCCCTTCTCCGACTTCTTCGAAGGTCTCGGGGCTCACGGTATAATCGGTGATCTCCGCGGAATCTCCGTTGGCGTAATTACCGGTTA
>JAEEIC010000139.1 GCA_016281165.1 Bacillota bacterium
GTGACATCATCGACTACGCTTGGTTCCACATCGTTCAGCAATCCTTCAAAAGCATCTTCCAATGCTAACCGGCTATGACGGGATGCATTTATCTCCTGAACAACATAAGCCAGATAATTAAGCATCGCGATCGAAGCTCTTTGTTCATCGGTCAGACCTGCAATGACAACTTCTTCAGAGGGCTCTTTCTGTATAGGTTCAACCTCATTAGGAGTTGATGTTCCTGATGGTTCTTTTGACCCACATGCAGAAAACGAATTAATACATATTATACTCAAAAGAAAGATCGCAAAGACCCTTTTTAAATGATGCTTCATCATGATGCTCAATCTCCTTGTAGTTTTAGTATATTATACCATATCAAATTTCATACTGTCAGCGTATGTTAGAAAAGCTTAAATAGAGAGTATAAAACTCGGCTACATGCCAGACGATAACTCCCCCGGGCACTGCCAAATATCCTGCGATCGGGAAAGGAAAAACCAACTTTTGGGCTGTTTCCCGCTGCTTTTGTTGGCAATTGCAGAAACATAACAACGATGTGAGGATCGTTCGGCCTGCATGATATAATATAATGACCGTATTCACTTTAATTGCCCGCAAGATCCACCGGAAAGGCCGGCGCCTGGCTGTGTTTAACAGATCTTGACGTCCTCATCCCCCGGAAATTACCAACAGAACGCGTTCAAAACCGGTTTTTTGTTGGGTTTTGTTTGCCCGAGGCCTGGGCGCGCTGCCGGACAGCGAGGTGGACTGGCTCGAAAGGACGCAGGGCCCAGTCACGTAGACGCGATTGAAGCGGCCCGCGGTCACATAGTATAATAGACGCGTACAAGGTCCGGCTCAAGGCAAGATCGCTGTCCCGCATCGTTCAGATGACGCGGAAATGTACCGGCCGCGAAAGGAGCACAGAATGGCAAAATGCGTTTTCTGCGGAAAAAAAGCCGCTTTAGGCAAGACCATAAACAGAGCGGGCTTCGAATTCAGGGCCTGCGCCGACTGCGGTCTGCTTTATAAAGACGCGGACGATATCAGCGTCGTGATAAAAGCCCGGGAAGCCGGCGTCTACGAGCCGTCCGCCGATCTTAAGGAATGGCTGGATGATAAACTGGCAAAACTGAAGGAGTCCGAAAGATCCCTCCTCAGATATAGAGAAGAGCACAGGGACGGGGCCTGTCCGAAATGCGGCGGGAGCATGATAAAGACGGGACCGTTCTCCCTGATCGTTTCGGAGCCCGAGCTTTTCACGATCCAGATGTCGAGCCTCAATACCGGCTCCCTGGAGCTTGAAGCGAAAAGCTGCGAGGACTGCGGCTATACAGAGTTCTATCACTATCTGCCGCGAAAGAGGAAACAGATCCTGTCAGACCTGAGAAAAGAGATCGAAAGGCTGTCGGATACTGACGGACCGGAGGGCCCGGACCAAAAGCGCCCGGAATGACAGGGCCGGCGGCGAAAACGCGCGGCCGCCTTTATTCCTCTTGTACTGCGCCCTCTGTATTTATATAATCATATATAACAGTACTTCTGAAAGGAGAGAATTATGAGAGAACTTTTCGATAAGCTCCGCGAGGTCCCCGAATTCAAGAAGGCCTGCGAGATACTCAAGGCCGAGGAGGAGCGCACCTGGAAGGAGCATCAGGAGCTGGTCCTGATCCCCGCCTTCTCCAGATTCGAGGAGAAGAGAGCCCTGCATTTCCAGGAGATGCTTGAGGCGGAGGGCTTCAAGACCCACAGGGACGCCGTGAACAACGTCTATTACACCTTCAAGGGCACCGATCCCAACGCCCCGACCGTCTATATGACCGCCCACATCGACACGGTCTTCCCGATGGATACTCCGCTCGCCATCACCGAAAAGGACGGCGTCTTCTACTGCCCGGGCATAGGCGACGATACCGCTTCTCTCGCCCAGGTCTTCGGCATCATGAGAGCGATCAGGGATTCCGGGATCAAGTTCAAGGGCGACCTCATCATCGGCGGCAACGTCGGCGAGGAGGGCCTCGGCGATCTTTACGGAATGAAGAACTTCTTCTTCAAGGATCATCCCACCGGGATCGACGGCTTCCTCACCGTCGACGGCAACGGCGATCACATCACCTACGGAGGCACCGGATCCTACAGGTATGAAGTGACCTTCAGAGGACCCGGCGGCCACTCCAACGGCGACTTCGGCATGCCCAACCCGATCTTCGCCATGGGAAGAGCCATCGCGAAGTATTCCGAGCTCGACGTCCCCAACAGCCCCAAGACCACCTTCTCCATCGGCGTGGTGAACGGCGGCACCTCCGTCAACTCCATCGCCATCTCCTGCACCATGCTCGTCGACATGAGGTCCAACGGCAAGGCCGAGCTCGACGCCGTCGACGCCCAGTTCCACAAGCTGATCGCCGACGCCGTGGCCGAGGAGAACGGCCGCTGGGCAAGAGACAAAGAGAAGTATTCCGACAAGTTCACCAGAAACGGCGCCACCCCCCTCTGCGACAGGATAGTAGAGGTCGAGATCAAGAAGGTCGGCGACAGACCGGTCGCCAACCAGGCCTTCGAGGCCGATATCGTCCAGGCGGCGAAGAACGCCTACGAATCGCTGGGTCTTGAGCCCCACTTCAGCCCCGCCGGCTCTGTCGACGCCAATATACCCATCTCCATCGGCATCCCGGGCCTCGCGGTAGGCTGCGGCGGACGCGCGGGCGGAGCCCACTCCGCGGGAGAATGGTTCGTTCCCGACAATATCTCCAAGGGCCAGGCGAAGCTCGTCCTGCTGCTCATGGGACTGCTGGGCGTTGAGGGAGTCTCCGATCCCCTGCTCCCCAAGAGAGGATA
>JAEEIC010000140.1 GCA_016281165.1 Bacillota bacterium
GGCCTTCCCCTCATACAAGGCGCTCAGCGATTCCGGCGCCCGCATCTTCTTCGTCATCAGGAAACCGAACGACGTTTCCGAATGCATCGATTTCGACACGGAGCGGATGGGCGAGCTCATCGGGGCGGACCTGAGAGAAAGAGGCTTCAAAAAGATAGGCGTTCTGACCGACGAGGATCCCTGCAGCTTCTACCGCGATCTCATAGAAAAGATCCGCCAGAGCCTCCCTGCCGGGACCGAGGTGCGCATAGAGCAGAGCGATCACTACAGCTGCTTCAACAAGGTCTTCAGCCTCTTCGTTTCCATGAAGGCCCCCGACGCCATCGTCTGCGTGACCGAGGACATGAACGAGGCTTTAAGATCGTACCTTTCCCTGGGACTGAGCGCGCATGTCCCCTTCATTTATTCGGTCAAGTCGGAGAACGGAGCGCTGCCGGAGGTAGGCGAAGCCATCATAAGGCTCAACGTGTCGTCCATGGGGAACCGCATCTCCTGGCTCATAAAGGACGCCCTGGGGATAAAGCAGAAAGACGAGCGCCCGCCTTGCCTTCCCGCGGTAAGACTTGAAAGACCTTTCGTTTCCGTCCCCAAGAAGGAGCGCCAGATCAACGTCCTGATCCCGGACAACCGCTCGACGAACGCTTTAAGGTATCTGGCTCCCATATTCACACGCAAGACCGGCATCGACGTCTCCTTCACCGTTCTGCCCCTGGCCGAGCTCACCAGCTCGCAGGTGCAGATGCCCTACGGCGATTTCTTCGACGTGCTGAGGACCAATGTGACCTCCATGCCCTCCTACCCCGCGGACGCCCTGCTGGAGATAGACAAGGCGAGCTTTGACGATATCTCGAAGACCATGCTCAACACCCCGCGGGAGTTCTTCCCCTACGGCGCGGCCGGCGTGCCCCAGGGCATCCCCTTCGACATGTCTATGTATTTCGAGGTCTACCGCAAGGACCTCTTCGAGAACGCCCTCTATCAGAGAAGATTCTACGAGAGCTGCGGCAGAGCCCTCGCCGTGCCCGGAGACTACGATGAAGAGAACGCCGTCCTGCGCTTCTTCTCCCGGACAGTCTCCCCCGACTCCCCCGTGGAGTTCGGCACCACCGGCATCATCAACGAGATAACGACCATAGTCTACGAATTCTTCCACAGATATATGCAGACCGGGGCCCGCTTCTTCACCGACGGCAGCGAGCCGGCCTTCAGCCACGACGCAGCGGTGAAGGTGCTTGAAAGCTACATGGAGATGATGGACTACGCCGAGATCGTCAGCGATTTCAACCGCAAGGATCCGGGCGTATACAATTTCTGCGCCGGCAGGACAGTCCTCGAGCACGTCTCGACCTCCTTCTCTTCTCCCCTGTCGGAGTCGATGATAAGGGGAAAGCTGGGCTTCGCGGAACTTCCCAACACCCTTTCCCGCATAGGCGGAGGCGCCCTTTCGATACCGCGGGGCTCCAGGCGCAGGTCCGAAGCGATGGCTTTCATCGAATGGGCCTGCAGCGAGGACATGACCGTGCCTCTGGCGAGGCTGGGCGGCCATCCCGTGCACAGGAGCCTCTTCAGGCATCACGATATCATCCAGCAGTTCCCCTGGCTCTCGCTCGTGGAGGAGGAGGCCGACAGGCACTACGAAAAGTCCGACCTCGACCGTCTCAACCGCTTCCAGTTCGAGCAGCTGGTCGGCGGCACTCTGAGGAGCCTCTTCGGCGGCCTGGTCTCCGTCGAGGACGCCGCCACCCTGATCGAGAAGAACATCATGGCCTGCAGGCTGAAGTAATAAAAAAGAAGAAAAAAACGGTCCCCCTGCCCCGGCGCGGGCAGAGGGATCTTATTTCGCGCAAAAAGGACCGGCGATCGCTCGCCGGTCCTCATCGCTTTTAAGCTTAAGTTCCGATGGATAAGCCTCTGGCTTACTTCATCTCCGCTCTCTGCTTGTAGCCCTCGTACCTGTCTCTGGCGTCGGCCTCGGCCTTCTCGAACAGGGCTTCCGCCTTGTCCGGGAACTCCTTGAGCAGGGAGGTGTAACGTACCTGATCCATGAGGAAGTCTCTGAAGGATCCCTTGGGCTCCTTGGAGTCGAGAGTGAACGGGTTCTTGCCCTCTGCCTTGAGCAGCGGGTTGAACCTGTAGAGGTGCCAGTAACCGCACTCGACGGCCAGCTTCTCGTTCTCCTGAGTCTTGCCCATGCCGCGGCGCAGACCGTGGTTGATGCAGGGCGCGTAGCAGATGATCAGGGAAGGTCCGTGATAGCTCTCGGCTTCCTGGACGGCCTTCAGGAACTGGTTCTTGTCGGCGCCCATGGCGACCTGAGCTACGTATACGTAACCGTAGGTAGCGGCCATCATTCCCAGATCCTTCTTCTTGGTGTTCTTGCCGGAAGCAGCGAACTTGGCGATAGCGGCTGCCGGGGTGGCCTTGGAGGCCTGTCCGCCGGTGTTGGAGTAGACTTCAGTATCGAATACCAGGATGTTGATATCCTCGCCGGAGGCCAGAACGTGATCGACGCCGCCGTAACCTATATCATAGGACCAGCCGTCGCCGCCGACGCACCAGACGCTCTTCTTTACCAGGTAGTCCTTCTTCTCGAGGATCTGCTGAGCCAGCGCGTTGCAGTGCGGGCAGCTGATCTCCTGAGCGGTCAGAGCGGCTACGAGAGCGTCGCTCTCCTTCCTGGAGTTGGCGCCGTCGTCCTTGCCGGCCAGCCAGGCGTTGGCAGCTTCCTTGACGTTCTCCAGCTCGGTGCCCTCAGCCAGCTCCTTGACGAGAGCGGCCAGCTTGGTCCTGATCTGACGTACGCCTACTGCCATACCGAGACCGTACTCGGCGTTATCCTCGAAGAGGGAGTTGGCCCAGGAGGGACCGTGGCCCTTCTTGTCGACGGTGTAGGGGAGAGAAGGAGCGGAAGCGCCCCAGATGGAGGAGCATCCGGTCGCGTTCGCGATCATCATCCTGTCGCCGTAGAGCTGGGTGATGACCTTGATGTACGGAGTCTCGCCGCAGCCTGCGCAGGCGCCGGAGAACTCGAAGTAGGGCTGAGCGAACTGGCTGCCCTTGACGGTGCCTCTGGGCATGAGATCCTTCTGCTCGACGGTGAGAGCGTACTCCCAGTTCTCCTCTTCGTGCATCTGGCTCTCCAGATATTCCATGGTCAGGGCGCCCTTTGCCTTCATCGGGCAGATGTCCACGCAGTTTCCGCAGCCGAGGCAGTCGAGAGGAGCGACCTGCATCCTGAACTGGAGTCCGGCCAGTTCCTTGCCGGTAGCGGCCTTGGTCTCAAATCCGGCGGGAGCGGCGGCCTTCTCAGCTTCATTGAGCAGGACGGGCCTGATGGTGCTGTGCGGGCAGACGAAGGAGCACTGGTTGCACTGGATGCAGTTCTCGGGATGCCACTGAGGTACCTTGACGGCAACGCCGCGCTTCTCGTACTTGGTGGTGCCGGTGGGGAAGGTGCCGTCCGGGGAATCGATGAAGGTGGAGACAGGCAGCTTGTTGCCTTCCTGACGGTTCATCGGTACCATGACGTTCTCGACCCACTCGTTGGTCTCCTTCTTCTCGACGGGCTTGGTGTCGACAGCGGTCTTCCAGCTCTCGGGAACGTTGACCTTGACGAGGGCGTTGCAGCCGGCGTCGATGGCCTTCCAGTTCATCTCGACGATGTCCTTGCCCTTCTTGCCGTAGGTCTTCTCTACGGATTCCTTCAGGTAACCGACAGCGTCCTCCACGGGGATGACGTTGGCCAGCTTGAAGAAGGCGGACTGCATGATCATGTTGATCCTGCTGCCGAGACCCAGTTCCTGGGCGATCTTGACGGCGTCTACGATGTAGAAGTTGATGTCGTTTTTGGCGATGTACTGCTTGAGGGAGGCGGGCAGGTTGTGCTCGAGCTCTTCCTCGGTCCAGAGGGTGTTCAGAACGAAGTTTCCGCCCTTCTTGAGGCCCGCGATGACGTCATAGCGGTCGACGTAAGCCTGGTTGTGGCAGCCTACATAGTCAGCCTCGGAGATGAGATAGGTGCTCTTGATCTTGTTCTTGCCGAAGCGCAGGTGGGAGATGGTGATGCCGCCGCTCTTCTTGGAGTCGTAATCGAAGTAGCCCTGTGCGTAAAGATCGGTCTTGTCGCCGATGATCTTGATGGCCTGCTTGTTGGCGCCGACGGTGCCGTCGGAACCGAGACCCCAGAACTTGCAGCGTACGGTGCCTTCGGGCTCGGTGGAGATGTCCACGGTGGGCAGGGAGGAACCGTAAACGTCATCGACGATGCCGATGGTGAACTGGTTCTTGGGCTTGTCAGCCTCGAGGTTGTTGTAGACAGCGACGATCTGTCCGGGGGTGGTGTCCTTGGAGCCGAGTCCGTATCTTCCGCCTACGATGACGGGAGCGTTCTCTTCTTCATAGTACATGGTCCTGACGTCCATGTAGAGAGGATCGCCCTGGGAA
>JAEEIC010000141.1 GCA_016281165.1 Bacillota bacterium
CGACGTGATCCTTGCTGTCGACTATGACCAGAATGGTGTTGTCGCCGGCGATGGTGCCGACTATCTCCTCGGTGGAGGCGGAATCGAGAGCCTCGGCCGCGGCGCTGGCGCAGCCGCTGAGCGTCTGGACGACGATCAGGTTCTCGGCGCTCCTGACGCTCCTTATGGTCTCCTTCAGTATCTTCTTGAACCTGTCGCTGATCTTGTTCTCGGTCTTCGGAGGCAGGGCGTAGTGGTTCCTGCCCATGCCGCTGCCGGTCTTGATCAGATTGAGATCGCGTATATCCCTGGAGACCGTGGCCTGGGTCGCCTTGAAACCGGCCTGAGAGAGTAGCTCGACCAGCTGCTGCTGGGTCTCCACCTCGTTCTGCTGGATGATCTCGAGGATCTTGTTCTTTCTGTTATAGCTCATGGTATCTCCTTTTAAAAACAAGTAATGATGCATAAGCCTGTGAATACATATTATAATTATACTACGATTCCTATATATTGTAAGCATTATTTTCAATGGATACAAAGGTTTTTGCGAGGCGCAAAGCCGGAGGATCTGAGCCTTATTCATCTCGCTTCTTCTCTTGGACGTCATTTTGTGATAAAATAAGCAAAAGCGGTGCTCGCGCCGTATTTTGACGTGTGCTTAAGAGGTAAGATTTGAAGATACTGGGCATAGATCCCGGCTACGCCATCATGGGCTACGGGATAGTCGAGAAAAAAGGGAACTCGGTGACACTGGTCACGGCGGGCGCGATCACCACGCCCAAGGAGATGATGATGTCGGACCGCCTCAAGACCCTCTACGCGGGGCTCATGGACGTGATCGCCGAATACCAGCCCGAAGAGGTCGCCATAGAGGAGCTGTATTTCAACACCAACGCCAAGACCGTCATCTTCGTCGGCGAGGCCAGGGGAGTCGCCATACTGGCCTGCAGCAACAGCGGACTGCCTATCTTCGAGTATACTCCGCTGCAGATCAAGACCAGCATGACGGGCAACGGCCGGGCGGACAAGAAGCAGGTCCAGTTCATGGTGAAGAAGCTCTTAAGGCTCGACGACATAATCCGGCCCGACGACGCGGCGGACGCGGTCGCCGCGGCTCTCGCCCACGCCAACACCGGCGAGAGCAGAAAGAAAATGATGCAGAGGTAGAAAGATGATCCATTACATAAAGGGACCGGTGCAGGAGGCTCTGCCGGGCATGATAATAGTGGAGAGCCAGGGCATAGGCTACGAGATAAACGTGCCCGACGGCAGCCCGCTCATGCTCTCCGCCGGGACAGGCGAGACCGTGACCGTATACACGGCGATGATAGTGAAGGAAGACGACGTGAGCCTCTACGGCTTTTCTGACCGGGAGGAGCTCTCGATGTTCCGCCTGCTCCTTACCGTGAGCGGAGTGGGGGCCAAGGGAGCCCTCGCCATGCTCTCGGCCCTGCCGGGGCTCGAGATAAGGAGGGCGATCGCCTTCGAGGACGTGAGTTCCCTCACCAGAGCCAACGGGGTGGGCAAGAAGACCGCCCAGAGGGTGGTCCTGGAGCTCAAGGATAAAGTAAAAGCCCTGGGAGGGCTGGAAGGGCCCAGGCCCGCCGCCTCCCAGATCAAGAAGAACAGCGAAAAATCGCAGGCCTGCGACGCTCTCATGGCCCTGGGCTTCACCAGGACCGAGGCCCTCACCGCTCTTGCCGGTCTTCCCGACGAAGGCATGAGCACTGAGGAATACATCAGACAGGCTCTCAAGAATAAAGGATAGGCGGTAGAGATATGCCCAAAGACGACAGACTGGTCCAGACCAGCCAGCTTGAAGACGAAGAACTGCTCGAGCGCTCCATAAGGCCCAAGCGCTTTGCCGATTACATAGGCCAGACCGGCGTGACCGACCAGCTCAAGATATACATAGAAGCGGCCAAGATGAGGGGAGAATCCCTCGACCACGTGCTCTTCTCCGGCCCCCCGGGCCTGGGCAAGACCACTCTGGCCGGCATAATTGCGGCCGAGATGGGGGTCGAGCTCAAGATCACCTCGGGTCCCGCCATCACCAGGGCGGCGGATCTGGCGGCCATAGTGACCAATCTCGGCGAGGGAGACGTGCTCTTCATCGACGAGATCCACAGGCTCAACAGGGCGGTTGAGGAGGTCCTCTATTCGGCGATGGAGGATTTCGCCATCGACATAGTGACCGGTAAGGGACCCATGGCCAGCAGCATCAGGCTGGGCCTGCCGCATTTCACGCTCATAGGCGCCACGACCAAGTCGGGCAGCCTTTCCGCGCCCTTAAGAGACAGGTTCGGCGTCCTCGCCAAGTTCGATCTCTACACGAACGAGGAGCTCTCTCAGATCCTGAGGAGGACGGCCGGCATACTCGACGTGCGCATAGACGACGAGTCCACCATGCTGCTCGCTTCGCGCTCCAGAGGCACTCCCAGGGTCGCCAACAGGCTGCTCAAGAGGGTCCGCGATTTCAGCATGGTCATGGGCGACGGCTCCATCGACAGGGAGATGGTCTTAAAGACCCTGGATATACTCAATATCGACGAGCTGGGCCTGGAGGATCTAGACAGGCGTATACTCAGGCTCATCATCACGAGCTTCAAAGGCGGTCCGGTCGGCATCGACACCATCGCCGCGTCTTTAGGCGAGGAGAGAGTCACGATAGAAGACGTCTACGAGCCTTACCTGATGCAGCTGGGGCTCCTGCACAGGACGCCCAAGGGCCGCATCGTCACCGACGCCGCCTATATCCATCTGGGACTGCCCGTGCCGGTCAGGGAGGCCGTGAGCAAGGCCCAGGAGGAAGAGACCGAGGAGCAGATCAAGCTATGGTAAGGCGGATAGTTTCATTTTTGCTCAGTTTCATACTCGCCGCGTCCTGCTTTGGCCCGGTATATGCCGACGACGTCAGCTGGCAGCAGGTCGACGAGAGCGAGAACGGCCGCTTCGAGGAGGATATGGCCCGTCAGGGCGCGGAAGACCCTCTGGATGCGGAGCTCCCTTTGGGCGCGGCGAAGGATATGTGGCTGCGCATCGGTCTCAGATACGGTTCCTCCGCGGCCGCGTCTTCAACGCTCGGCTGCTCCGACGGCTTCGTCCTCGCCCGCGTGACGAGGTACGAGTGTGAGATCATAGAGGACTATTCGGAATATGAGTCCTTATACATAAGCTGCGAGGACGGCAGGGCGGTCGTATGGGATGAAAAGGACGGGGAGGAGCTCTTCACCCTGGAGGACGATATGGCTGTACTGAGCGCCGCCGAGGATCCCGAAGAGCGCATCGTCACCATAGACGGTGGAAGGTACCGCGACGGAGCGAGCTTTAAGCCCTACGGCTCGTCGATGACTGTGATCAACCGCGTGACCCTTGAGCATTACGTCCGCGGAGTCATCGCCAACGAGATGGGTTATCAGTATCCCGCCGAGGCCCTCAAAGCCCAGGCCGTCACCGCCAGGAGCTACGCGGCCTGCAGCCTCGGCAAGCACGGTTCCTACGGTTTCGACCTCTGCACCGGCCAGAACTGCCAGGTCTACAGGGGCGTGAGCTCCGAAAGAGAGAGCACCGACGCTGCCTGCAGGCAGACCGAAGACATAGTCATCACCTACAAGGGCAAGCCCGTCAGCGGCTATTATTACGCTTACAGCAGCGGCTATACCCTCGATTCCGAAGACGTCTGGACCAGCCAGCCCGGCTATCTTCTGGGCGTCAAGGACGAGTACGCGACGGAATACCTCTGGAAGGCCAGCGTGAGCTTTGAGAAGCTCAGGGAAAGGCTCGTTTCTCTCGGATATGACTGCGGCGAGATCGAGTCCGTCAGCGTGGAGAAGAAGCTCGAGAACGGGGCCATGAACGTCCTGCTCATAAGCAGCGACAGCGGTGACGTGAGGCTGAGCAAGTCGAATATCACCGGCGCTCTGTCGGCCTTCGGCGTCAAATCCATCTTCTTCTACATCGGCGGCGAGGATTATCCCGGCGCCGGCGGCAGGCCGGCCGGGACCATATTCGCTCTGCCGGATCTTGAGATCGAAGCGGAAGATGAGGTCTGGGTGATCGGGGCGGGAGGAGAGCCCGTGAGTCGTCCGGCGTCGGAGCTCTTCGCGCTCAAAGGCAGAAAAGTAATGGAAGCCTTCAGCGGAGGAGAGGGCTCTTACCGCGACGAGACCGCGGACGCGGGCATGCTGTACATGACCGGCTTCGGCTACGGCCACAGCGTGGGCATGCCCCAGGTCAGCGCCAAGAACATGGCGGAAGCAGGAAAGAGCTACGCCGAGATACTGGATTATTTCTACACAGGCATCGATATAAGGCCGCTCCACGGCGGAGAATGATATGAACGTAAGCGATTTCGATTACGAGCTCCCTCAGGAGCTCATCGCCCAGCAGCCCGCGCAGAAGAGGGACATGTCCCGCCTGCTCGTGGTACACAGAGATACGGGACTTCTGGAGCACAGGCATTTTCACGACATCATCGATTACTTGAGGCCCGGAGACTGCCTGGTCCTCAACGACTCCAAGGTGATCCCGGCCAGGCTCTACGGCGTCAAGGAGGGCACCGGGGCCCATATCGAGTTTCTTCTCTCGAAAAGGATCGAGGGCAATGACTGGGAGACCCTCGTAAGGCCGGGCAGAAGGCTCAGGCCCGGCGACCGCGTGATCTTCGGGCCCGAAGGAGAACTGAGGGCCGAGATCCTCGGCAATTCCGACGACGGCACCCGCATCGCCCGCTTCTTCTGCGAGGGAGATTTCATGCAGGTCCTCGAAAGGCTTGGCACCATGCCTCTTCCCCCTTATATCGAAAGGGAGAGCGGCGAGGCCGACAGGGAACGCTACCAGACTGTCTACGCCAAAAACGAAGGTTCTGTCGCCTGCCCGACGGCCGGTCTGCATTTCACCCCCGAGCTCCTTGATAAGGCGAGGGAGAAGGGCGTGAACACCGCTTTTCTGACTCTTCATGTGGGTATAGGGACCTTCAGGCCCGTCAAGGAAGAAAAGATCGAAGACCATCACATGCATATAGAGGAATACACGGTGAGCGAAGAATGCGCGGATCTCATGAACGAGACCAAGGCGAGAGGAGGCCGCATCATCTCCGTCGGCACCACCGCCTGCAGGACCATGGAGAGCGCGACGGGAGAGGACGGCCTCATCAGGGCCGGCAGCGGCAGCACCGGCATCTTCATCTACCCGGGCTATAAGTTCAGGATGCTCGACTGCCTCATCACCAACTTCCACCTGCCCAAATCGACGCTGCTGATGCTCGTCAGCGCCCTTTACGACAGGGAAAAGATGCTGGAGGTCTATAAGACCGCAGTGAAGGAGCGCTACAGGTTCTTCTCCTACGGCGACGCCATGTTCATCGAATAGCATAACGAAGCGGTACGGCGCGGACCCGGAGGTACAGATTTGGCGAAAAAGACAGGACGAAACTTCCCTGCCCCTGCGGCGGCGATCAGTCCATGAACTCGCAGGTAGGCGCTCATCCTGACGCGGCCAGCGTTTTGTTTCCGAAGAAATGATACTTGACTAAGCTTATACGATTTGCAAAAATACTTTGTAAGGACTTTAGGCAGAGGGGCGTCATGATCGATTATAAAAAGGAATTCGACGAGGCGATGCTGAGGGTCATCGCCTATACCAATGAAGACGAC
>JAEEIC010000142.1 GCA_016281165.1 Bacillota bacterium
AGCCGCGGGGCATCCTCTTTTTAACGTTTTCCGGCCCGAAAAGCGCCAAAAAACTGTTCATCTTCCTTTTCTTCGTGATATAATCTCTTGTTTGCAATTTTGCCGAATAGGAGATACCATGTCCGAACATAAGTCATTAGCAAGGGATCTGACGCAGGGAAACGTCGCCAGGACCCTGATAAGTTTCGCTTTTCCTCTCTTCATGTCTAACCTGCTGCAGGCGGTGTACAACATCGTCGACATGGTGGTCGTGGGCAATTTCTGCGGCAGCGCCGGCATGTCGGCCGTCGCCATCGGCGGAGACGTTTTGAGGCTCCTCACCTTCATCTCCATGGGCTTCTCCAACTCCGGGCAGTTCGTGATCTCGCAGTTCATGGGCGCCGGCATGAAGGACAACGTGCGCAAGGTCATCGGGACCCTGTTCACCTTCCTCATCATCGCCTCGATACTCATGGGCACGACCTGCTTCATCTTCCGTCACGCCATACTCACCTGGCTCAAGACTCCCGCCGAGGCCTATGACGAAGCGGTAAGATACACCGTGACCTGCATCGCGGGCATCGTCTTCATCTACGGATACAACGTCGTCAGCGCCGTCCTGAGAGGGATGGGCGACAGCAAAAGGCCCTTCATCTTCATCGCCATCGCCGCCGTGCTCAATACCGTGCTCGATATCTGGTTCGTCGGCGGTCTCGGCCTCATGGCCTTCGGCGCCGCTCTGGCGACCGTCATCGCCCAGGGGCTGAGCTTCATAGTCTCCATAATCTTCCTTGTGCGCAAGCGCGACCAGTTCCTCTTCGATTTCAGGCTCTCGAGCTTCAGGATAGACAGGGAGATGATGAAGCCTCTCTTCAGGCTCGGCATCCCTCTCACCATACAGTCCGCTAGCATCCAGTTCTCGATGCTCTTCGTCGCCCGCTGGATAAATTCCTTCGGCCTCGTCTGGTCCGCCATGACCGGAGCGGTCAACAAGATCAAGGTCATCTCCATGCTGGCCTCCAACGCCTTCAACACTGCCGGAGGCACCATGGTGGGGCAGAACATAGGCGCGGAAGAATACAACAGAGTGCCTAAGATACTCAGGACCGTCCTCATCACCACCGGCATCGCCGCCGTGGTCATGTCCGTAGTCTACGCCTCCTGGCCGCAGGCCGTCATCGGCCTCTTCACCCAGGACGCCGCGGTCCTGGCTCTCGCGCCTCTCTTCATCCCCGCCGCCCTGGTCAATTTCGTCGGTTCCTCCTTCAGGGGAACGGCCTTCGCGCTCATAAACGGGTCGGGCAATTCCAAGCTCAACCTGACCGTGGCCCTGCTGGACGGCATCGTCGCCCGCATCTTCTTCTCTTATCTCTTCGCCTTCACCCTCGGCTGGGGCTGCCCCGGACTGTGGATGGGAGACGCGCTGGCGGGCCATGTTCCCGGCCTCGTGGGGGGCATCTACTTCCTCAGCGGCAAGTGGCGCACCCGCAAGTACATAATTGACCGCAACCGCAAATGATGTTAGTATGGTCACATCGGTAAGATGATATGAATGAAGACGCTGCTGCAAAACTGAAGGATCTTCCCCGCGTCGACGAGGTGCTGGCGGAGCCCGCTCTGGCCTATCATTCGGGCCGGCTCCCCGCGGAGACCGTGCTCAGGGCCGCGCGTAGTGCGCTCGCTTCGATGCGCGACGACATCCTGGAAGGGAAGATAACTGACATAAGCCCCGAGAGGGCTGCTTTTCTCGCGCTCAAAGAGCTGAGAAAGGCGGAGGAGAGGAGCCTTCGCCGCGTCATCAACGGAACGGGCGTCATCCTCCACACCAATCTGGGCAGGGCCAGGCTCAGCGATTCGGCGGCCGCGGCCATGTCCAACGCCGCTTCGGGCTATTCCAATCTCGAATTCGACCTGGAAGAGGGCAGAAGGGGCAGCCGCCACGACCATATCGGCAGGCTCATAGGCGAGATCACCGGGGCGGAAGACGCCATGGCGGTCAACAACAACGCCGCCGCGACTCTGCTCGCTCTCTCCGCGGTCTGCTTCAGGACCGAGGTGCTGGTCTCGAGGGGAGAGCTCATCGAGATCGGCGGTTCCTTCAGGATCCCGGATATAATGAGGGTCAGCGGAGCCTCGCTCAAAGAGGTCGGAACGACCAACAAGACCCATCTCTACGATTACGAGAGACATATAAACGAAGGGACCGGGGCCATACTCAAGGTCCATACCAGCAATTACCGCATCACCGGCTTTACCGAGGACGTGAGCGTAAAGGCGCTCGCGGAGCTCGCGCATAAAAACGGTCTTCCCCTGATCTATGACCTCGGCAGCGGCCTCATGGTCGATCTTAAGGACTGCGGGCTCGACGAGCCCACCGTTCCCCGGGCTTTGAAGGACGGGGCCGATCTGGTCCTCTTCTCGGGCGACAAGCTGCTGGGAGGCCCCCAGGCCGGCATCATCGCCGGCAGGAAGTGCTTCATCGACGCCATGAAGGAGCATCCTCTGGCCAGGGTCATGAGGCCCGGCAAGGCCGTTCTGGCGGCTCTTGAAGAGACCTTCAGGCAGTACAGGGATCCTGTCCAGGCCAAGAGGAACATACCTGTGCTGCAGATGATCTCCGCTTCTCCCGACGACATCAGATACAAGGCCCAGCGCTTCGCCTTAAGGCTGGCGCAGGAGAATCCCCTGGTCTGCGATTTCTCGGTCATAAGGGGCACGGGCATGATAGGCGGCGGCGCCGCCCCGATGCTCGGCATCGACACCTGGGCGGTCGCGGCCAGCCCCAGGGAGATCAGTCCCGAAGAGATGGCCTCAAGGCTCAGGCGCTGGAAGGACCCGGTCATATGCGGCGTGCAGGACGGGCTCCTGCTGCTCGACATGAGGACGGTGGCGGACAGCGAGCTGCAGACGCTGGCCGAGGCTGTGGCCGGCGTTCTGAGATGAGCGGCCGAAAGGGCGGAGCATCGTTATGGCGAAACAGTTTGACATAGTTATAATCGGAGCGGGTCCCGCGGGGCTTTCGGCCGGGCTTTACGCCGGCAGGGCCCGCATGAAGACCCTCATCATAGAAAAGGAAAAGGACGGCGGTCAGATCGTCAACACCTCCGAGATAGAGAACTATCCCGGTTCCCTGGCCGAAGAGACCGGCGTGACCCTTACCGAACGCATGGTGAGGCAGGCCCTGGCTTTCGGCTGCGAAAAGGTCTTCGACACCGTCACGGACGTCGATCTTGGCGGCAGCGTGAAGCTGGTAAAGTGCGCGAAGGAGACCTACGAAGCGAAGGCTGTGATCATCGCCTCCGGCGCTTCTCCCCGGCGCATAGGCTGCCCGGGCGAGGCCGAGTTCACCGGCATGGGCGTATCATACTGCGCGACCTGCGACGCGGCCTTCTTCGAGGGCCTCGAGGTCTACGTTGCGGGCGGGGGAGACGCCGCCGTGGAGGAA
>JAEEIC010000143.1 GCA_016281165.1 Bacillota bacterium
ACTCCATCAGGAGGTGCTATAAATGAACACTAACAAGCTTACACAGAAATCGATAGAGGCTCTGAGCACCGCTCAGAACATCGCCGTCGAGAACGGCAACGTGCAGATCGAGCCCGAGCATCTGCTCTACGCCCTGCTCGACCAGGACGGCGGGCTCATCCCCAGCCTGCTCGAAAGGTCCGGGGTCGACGTCGACCGGCTCATCGCCGCCGTCAACACCCGCATCGAGAACATGCCCAGGGTCAGCGGGCCCGGAAGAGAGGCCGGCAAGGTCTACATCTCCCCCGAGACCGACCGCGTGCTCACCGCCGCCGAAAAGTCCGCCCAGCAGATGCAGGACGAATACGTCTCGGTGGAGCACATCTTCGGCGCCATGCTCGAAAGGCCTTCGAAGGAGCTGCAGAGGCTCTTCGCCGAAGCGGGCGTCACGAAGGAGAGCTTCCTGCAGGCTCTCGCCCAGGTAAAGAGCGCCAGGGTCACCGGCGACAATCCCGAGGAGACCTATGACGCCCTCAATAAATACGGCAGCGACCTGGTCGAAAGGGCGAGGAAGCAGCAGCTGGATCCGGTCATCGGCAGGGACGAGGAGATCAGGAACGTCATCAGGATACTTTCCAGGAAGACCAAGAACAACCCGGTGCTGATAGGCGAGCCGGGCGTGGGCAAGACCGCCATCGCCGAGGGGCTGGCCCAGAGGATAGTGAGGGGCGACGTCCCCGAAGGCCTTAAGAACAAGACCATATTCAGCCTCGACATGGGCGCCCTCATCGCCGGCGCCAAGTTCAGGGGCGAGTTCGAGGAGAGGCTCAAGGCCGTCCTCGGCGAGATAAAGAAGGCGAACGGCCGCATCATACTCTTCATCGATGAGCTGCACACCGTCGTCGGAGCCGGCAAGACCGAGGGCTCCATGGACGCGGGCAACCTGCTCAAGCCCATGCTGGCCAGGGGCGAGCTCCACTGCATAGGCGCGACCACCCTCGACGAATACCGCAAGTACATCGAGAGCGACGCCGCCCTTGAGAGGCGTTTTCAGCCGGTCATGGTGAACGAGCCCGACGTCGCCGACACCATCTCGATATTAAGAGGCCTCAAGGAAAGGTACGAGATCTTCCACGGGGTCACCATCCACGACAACGCCCTGGTCGCCGCCGCGACCCTTTCCAACCGCTACATCACCGACAGGTTCCTGCCGGACAAGGCCATCGACCTGGTGGACGAGGCCTGCGCCTCGATCAGGACCGAGATCGACTCCATGCCCGAAGAGCTGGACAGCCTGCGCCGCAGGATCATGCAGCTGGAGATCGAAGAGGCCGCTCTCAAGAAGGAGACCGACCAGCTATCAAAGGAAAGATGTGAGAAGCTCTCCGAAGAGCTCGCGGGCCTGCGCGACGATTTCAACGAGAAGAAGGCCGTCTGGGAGAAGGAGAAATCCGCCGTCGACGACATCAAGAAGCTGAAATCCAGGATCGAGGAGGTCACGGGCCAGATCGAACAGGCCCAGAGGAACTACGATTACGAGACCGCCGGCAGGCTCAAATATCAGGATCTGCCGGGCCTCGAGAGGCAGCTCGAGGAGGCCCAGAAGGCCGCTGAATCCAGAAAGGACAAGGGCTCCATGGTCCGCGACACCGTGACCGAGGACGAGATCGCCGAGATCGTCGCCCGCTGGACCGGCATCCCCGTCTCCAGGCTCATGGAGGGCGAGCGCGAGAAGATACTGCGCCTCGAGGATATACTGCACAAGAGGGTCATCGGCCAGAACGAGGCCGTGACCAAGGTGAGCGAGGCTATCTTAAGATCCAGAGCCGGCATCGCCGATCCGGGCAGGCCCATAGGCTCCTTCCTCTTCCTGGGGCCCACCGGCGTCGGCAAGACCGAGCTTGCCAAGGCTCTCGCTCAGGCTCTGTTCGACGACGAGAAGAACATGGTCAGGATCGACATGAGCGAGTACATGGAGAAGTTCTCGGTCTCAAGGCTGATCGGAGCGCCCCCGGGGTACGTGGGCTACGACGAGGGCGGCCAACTGACCGAGGCGGTGAGAAGAAGGCCCTACTGCGTGGTGCTCTTCGATGAGGTCGAAAAGGCCCATCCCGACGTGTTCAACATCCTGCTGCAGGTGCTGGACGACGGCAGGATCACCGATTCGCAGGGCAGAACGGTCGATTTCAAGAACACCATCATCATACTGACCTCGAACCTGGGCTCCCAGCTGCTGCTCGAGGGCATCGGCGAGGACGGCGAGATCAGCGAAGAGGCGAGGGAGGGCGTGAGCCGCCTGCTCAAGGCCAGCTTCAGGCCCGAGTTCCTCAACAGGCTCGACGAGATCGTCTTCTACAAGCCGCTGACGAAGGAGGATACCATAAAGATCTGCGGCCTGCAGCTGGAAGGCCTCAAGAAGAGGCTGGCCGAAAGGCAGCTGGTGCTCGAGGTCACCGAGGCCGCCGAGAGGCTCATCGTGGACGAGAGCTACGACCCCGTCTACGGCGCGAGGCCCATGAAGCGCTTTATCCAGAGCAATGTGGAGACCCTGCTGGCCCGGGCCATGCTGAGCCGCGAGCTCTCCGCGGGGACCGTGCTCACGGTGGATGCCGAGAACGGCGAGCTGGTGGTGAAGTAGGAGGCTTAAAAGCCTGCCCGGTCTGTCTTTGGCAGAGGCAGGAAGCGCGAAAGGCCCGCGCGATACATCGCCTGTTGACGATCAAAGCATCAAGATCAAGCCCCGGACGGATATGATCCCGCCCGGGGCTTTTCGTGTGTCAGGCCGTATACTGCTGCGCGGCCGGACCCTGTTTTCTCAGGTCATATTACAGCAGTACAGCCGGGAGATCTCCGAAGAGGCTGCTTTGTGCCGGCCTGTGTCATTCGCGGAGCGGATCCGCTTATCTGCATATTTTTGACCGGATCATATGCAGATAATCCCCTTAGTTCTTTGATTTTCCGCGTATAAAATACTATTCTATATGCAGAAAACAGCGCGGAGTCCGGCGGGGGGACGCGCGCCTGCCGGCAAAGAAAAGAGAGAAAGAAAATGAAGAAAAAGATACTGATAGTGTTGGGCGGAGGCCGCCCGAAGGGGAATACGAGGCAGCTGGCCGACGCTTTCGCGAGGGGAGCCTCGGACGCCGGTCATGACGTCGAGCTGGTCTCATTGAACGACGTCGAGGTAAGGGGATGCCTGGGCTGCAATGCCTGCAGATACGGAAAGCCCTGCGTTCAGAAGGACGGCTTTGGCAGCCTCATCCCGAAGATAAAGGCCGCGGACATGATAGTTTTCGCTTCTCCGCTGCTGTTCTGGACGATCTCGTCCAAGCTCAAGGCCTTCATCGAGAGGTTCTACTGCATCGCCGAGGAGGATCCGGATCCCCCGCTGGGCAGATACGAGCGTTATCCGGAAAAGGACGCGGCGCTGCTGATGACCTCGGCGGACGATCTGTTCTGGACCTACGAACAGGCGGTGTCCTACTACAGATTCGCGGTGATAAACTACATCGGATTCCGCGATAAGGGCATGCTTTTGGCGGGCGGCTGCGGAAGCTCCAGCGGCAAGCCCCGGATCGACAGGACCGAACACCTGAAAGAAGCGTATGAATTCGGCAGGACGACCTATGAGGAGTGACGGCCCGGCAGACGGCGGAAAAGGAGAAAATGACCGATGAATACTGTGATCTTCGATTTTGACTATACGCTGGGCGATTCCTCGCAGGGGATAGTGCTGAGCGTCCTGTACGCCCTGTCGCGGCTTGGATACGGCGCCTGCTCCGGGGAGCGGATCAAAAGGACCATAGGGTTCTCGATGAAGGATACCCTGCGAGCGCTCACGGGAGACGAGGACCCGGAAAAGGTCCGCCTCTTCTCGCGGTATTTCAGGGAAAAGGCGGACGAGGTGATGCTCGATAATACCGTCCTGTACGAAGGCGTCAGGGAGGCCCTGGCCGGCCTTAAGCAAAAGGGCTTTAAAACGGCGATCGTGACGACCAAATATCATTACAGGATAGATCAGATACTGAAAAAGTTCGGCGCGGAGGAGCTTGTCGACGCGATCGTCGGCGCCGAGGACGTGAAGATCGAAAAGCCCGATCCCGAAGGCCTCCTGCGCGTCATCAGGGACTTCGGCGCAAGGAAAGAGGACGTGATCTACGTGGGCGACAGCCTTGTCGACGCGAAGACGGCGGAGAACGCCGGGGTCTCTTTCATCGCCGTCCTGAGCGGAAAGACGGAGGAGGCGGAGTTTCGGGAACGCGGCTGCCTGCAGGTCTGCGGAGAC
This sequence comes from Bacillota bacterium, assembly GCA_016281165.1. Taxonomy (GTDB): domain Bacteria; phylum Bacillota; class Clostridia; order Peptostreptococcales; family Anaerovoracaceae; genus RGIG2707. The sequence goes on from JAEEIC010000143.1 coordinate 4,265, forward strand.
ATCGCTGAGGTCTGCCGCCGGATCCTCGCGCTCTGAGACGTGATCCTTGACGGTATTCGGGCGGATCCATACGCTTTTGAACTGAAATTTGACGGTCTTCGGGCGGATGCCACGCAAAGTAGCGTAAAAAAGGCCCGGTGACAACTGCGTTTGCTTGTCTCAAAGGCCCAAACGCCCTATCATGACGGCATCACCGAAAGCAAAGGAGGAATGAGAAATGACTTTCGCGGAAAAACTCAGGGAAGCAAGAAAAGCCATCGGGATGTCGCAGGAGGCGCTGGCGGAGAAGCTGGGAGTGTCCAGGCAGGCCGTCACCAAGTGGGAGACTGAGCGGGGCATCCCCGATATAGAGAACCTTATGGTGATCTCGAATCTTTTCGGGATCCCGGTCGACGAGCTCCTCTCTGAAGAAAAGAATACGATCGACCGCAAGGGCTATCTTTATGAGAGCAGGACGGAATACGACGTCGACGGCAGAAAGCGCTTCGATCTGAAGCTGGGCGGCGCCCGCCTGCTCAGGGTCTTCGGTTCGGACGGCGAGAAGACAGTGATACGCCTGGCGTCCAACGAGCTTTCGTCGCTCGAGTCGGATCTTAAGGTAAAGATCGACGACGTCAGGGGCCGCATCGACGCTGATATCAGCCGCAGGAACGGGATGACCGAGGCGAAGGCGAAGGAGAGCCTCATCATAGAGGTCCTTCTCCCTCTCCGTTATCTGGGAGACGTTGAGTTGGAGTGCAGCTGCGGCGAACTGCGTCTGGAGGGCCTTGCCTGCGAAGAGCTGGAATTCAGGGGCAAGGTCCAAAAGGTATCCATCGATTCGGTGGAGGCGGAGCTGGAGCTGGACTGCGATATGGATATGGACATATCCCTCGGCAGCTTCGCCGGCTCCCTTGAGATCAACCAGATCTCGGCGACTTCAAAGATCACGGTCCCGGCCGGCTTTGCCTTCAGAAGCGTCCGCAAAGGACTGTCAACTTCGATATCTTACGAGGCAGACGGCAGTCCCGCCGAGGACTTCTCCGATCCCGGCGCGGAGAACGTGATAGAGTTCAACGGGCTCAGGAGCGAGCTGCTGATCGCGAGAGGAAAGGCGCGGGACTGAGATGGCGCGTTACAGATACAGGCCAGTCCTCTTCTTCGCCTCGGCCTACTTCTTCACCTGGATCTTCTGGATCCCGGCGATCTTCCTGCCCGGGGATACCGCCTCCGTACTGATGATCGCCGGCCTCATCGCCCCGGCCGCCGTCTCGACCGCCTTCGTCTTTTTCTCGGGCTCGGACGCTCTCAAGCGCGATCTTAAGGATAAGATCGCCGGCTTCTATAAGGTGAAGTGGGGCAGCGTCCTGCTCTCGGTCGTCATCTTCGCGCTGATCATCGCCGTGTCGATACTGATGTCGACGGCCTTCGGGCAGTCTTTGGACCAGTTCGCCTTTACAGAGGACTTCTCGTTCACCGGCGTGGGCATAGGCAGCGCCCTCCTCACCATACTGCTCGCTTCTGTCATCGAGGAGGTCGGCTGGAAGGGCTACTGCGAGGATTCGATCGGGAACTACATGAACTGGTTCCGGGAATCGATGATATTCGGCGCGCTGTGGTCGCTCTGGCATCTGCCGCTGATCTTTATAGAGGGGACTTATCAGGCCGGCCTGATGACCGCCCCCCTGTTCGTGATCAACTTTTTCGTCAGCGGTATCCCCCTGGGCTTCATCATCACCTGGGTGTATCTCGCCAGCGACAGGTCCATACTCGCCTGCATGGTCTTCCATCTTTTCGTCAACCTGATGCAGGAGAAGATCGCGATGACGCCCCTGACCAAGTGTGTAGAGACGCTTGTAGTGAGCGTCGCGGCAGCCCTCATCGTGCTCGCCGAGAAGGACATGTTCTTCGAGACACGGCACGTGGGGCGCCTGCTCGAATACACAGCGGAACAGCGGGGCTGAACAGTGCCGCCGCCCGCGGGATCCGGAAATGTTCCGGGTCCCTTTTTTTTGCGATATTTGGGCATACGGTGCCGGCCTTATGTGATATAATGTTAACTTAGGTAGTGTCGTGATGTCGCGCGCAGAACGGCGGAGGAAGCATCCCGAATGCTCCGAGACATCCGGACCACCAGTTACATAACGCACGTTATCCCTTGAGATCTCAAGGAGGATCTTATGTTCGCCAAACGTTCCTTAGGGATGAAGATACTGCTCTCGATGATAGGCGTCGCCGCCGCCATGCTGCTGCTGGCGGCGGTGATATTCCGCATCACGATGAACAACATCGGCGAGCTTCAGGAGCAGGCGGGGAGAGAGCTGAGCGCCACCACCGGCGCGAAGTCCTCCGCCTACCTCGAGGAGATGGCCAAGAACACCCTGCTCGAAACGGCCGGGGAAAAGGCCGATCTGGCGGATGGCATATTCTCCGAGTTCGAGAGTGCGGTCCGCATCGCCGCGGACGCCATCGCCGGCGCCGGCATGTATCTCGACGACATGGAGGAGCTGGTAAAGAACATCAAGATAGGCGAGAACGGCCTCGCCTGCATCATCGACCAGAAGGGGCAGGTCCTGTTCTCCACGGCGCAGAACGGCAGCCTCGCCCGCGGAGATACTCAGAAAGACCAACGAGACCCTCTGCGCCAACAACCCGGCCGAGATGTTCGTCACCATCTGGGTGGGCGTGCTCGAGATATCGACCGGCAGGCTCAGGGCGTCCAACGCGGACCACGAGTATCCCGTGATCAGGAGGCCGGACGGCGGAGCGATCTCATAGACAGCGCCGCCCCGGCGCGGGAGACCTTTTCGCATCCCGGCAGACGCTCCGCTGACCGAAGCTATATGGGGAAATCATCATCGATACGGCCTTTACGGCCGTATTTTTTTGGACAGATCGATATCTGCCGCGAAAAATATGGTAAACTGATATAGCAAAGAGAACGCGGCGCGGCGCCTTCAGGGGCATGACGCGCGTATATGATAACGGAAAGGAGAACGATCACGATGAAACGCTTAAGCGCCATTATGCTCGCCCTGGCCATGGTCCTCAGCTCCGTGGTCTTCTCGGCGGCGTCGGGCCTGCCCTTCACCGACGTGAAGGAGTCGGATTACTATTACGACGCCGTCGACTGGGCGTACAACGCGGTTCCCCAGGTGACCGACGGCACCTCGGCGACCACCTTCAGCCCGGACAGGACCTGCACCAGAGGCCAGGTGGTGACCTTCCTCTGGCGGGCGGCAGGGGAGCCTGAGCCTTCGAGCAGCGAGAACCCCTTCACCGACGTGAAGGAGAGCGACTATTTCTTCAAGCCCGTCCTCTGGGCGGTGGAAAAAGGCATCACCGACGGGACGAGCCCGACCACCTTCAGCTCGAAGAACACCTGCAGGAACAGCCACATACTGACCTTCATCTACAGGGCCGTGGGAGAACCGAATAAGACCGGCGCAGGCACCTGGTGGCAGGACGCCTACAACTGGGCCAACTTCACCGGCCTGCTCACCGGCACCTACAGCGGATCTTATGATATTAACTCCGACTGCCCGCGCGCCAACGTGGTGGAGTATCTCTACAGATACGCCAGTCCCGCGGAGAGCGGGACCCCGGAAGAAAAGCCCGAGGCTCCCAAGGATCCCGAAGTGCCCAAGGATCCCGAGACTCCGAAAGATCCCGAGGCTCCCAAGGACCCTGAGGCTCCGAAGGATCCCGAGGTCCCGAAGGAGCCTGAAGCCCCCGAGACCGCGAGGCCCCTGGAGATCATACTCCAGAGCACCGGCGGCAAGATCGACTGGTATACCCGCCGGCTTGCCCTTGCCGTGGTCGTCGACGGCGGCGCCGCTCCCTATACTTATCAATGGAGCGCCGGTTCAGACGAGATCCCGGGCAGCGACAGCAATATACTTCACGTCACCGCGGCGGGCAACTTCCGCTGCGCCGTCACCGACGCGAAGGGCGATACAGTGACCTCCGCCCAGATACCGGTCGAGCTCAGCGACATCCAGCCCCTGATCGTTGCCGAGCATCCCAGGGATACGGCCTACATCAACGGCACTATGGAAAACTTCCCCTGTGAGCTCAGAGCGAAAGGCGGCCTGGGCAGGGAGCCCTATTATTACCAGTGGTACATAGTCCCCTATCAGTATACCAAGATCGACAGCAAGACGGCTTCATTTGAGGACCAGGTCCTTCTTTATGATCATGCCCTCAAGCTTGATCCTGCCTGGGGATCCACGGCGGTCGAGCCTGTACTCAATGTCAAGGCCATCGATATCCCCGGCGATCAGCAGTATTCATACACCATAGAGGCGATCAACAGAGACCCCGGCGATCCGGAAACGATCACATCAGATAATACATGGTATAACAGAAGAGACGCAGGATACTACTGCGTCATCACCGACAGCGAAGGCAGCAGCGTCACCACCGATACGGCCATAGTCGAATGGTGGACCGAATTCCACGCCGAAAAGCCGAAGATGATCGTAGACCGCGAGGTGGGAGAGTTCCGCGGCAGTAAGCTGACGCGCCGTGTCAGCACAAAGATCTTTATGGACATAAATTACACAGAAAAAACGGTCAAGTACCAGTGGTATAAAGACGGATCTCCCTTATCTGAAGGCGCCGGAGTGAACAAGACCTGGGAGTCGTATGTGTCTGTTCCCCTGAGCGATGCCGGTACTTACTGGGTGGTGATAAACGATGATCCGTCCATGAAGTCGGACGATTTCGTCTATTTCATCACCGGGCAGCCTGAGGACTCCATATTCGATCCGGGCCAAAAGACCGAGCTGTCCGTCTCCGTGGGCGCGCCGGGCGCCGCCCCCTTCACATATCAGTGGCAAAGAACGGATATAAGCAATCACATAGATGTTTTGAGCGTGAAGAAATCCCCGCTGGGAGATTACTACATCTGGGATGAAACAGAGGATTTGATCTCCGGCAAGACCAGATGGGATGACGTCGAAGGCGGAGACGGGGATGTGCTGCGCACGGGAACGGAAGGCGTCTACCGCTGTATGATCACCGACGCGAACGGCAACGTAAACTACAGCGATCCGGTATTCGTTTCCGAGAAGCTCCATGTGACCGGGCATCCCGATTACCAGCCCCAGACGGGCGATATGTCTGTC